>NZ_JAAGPG010000003.1:0-90866 GCF_017104665.1 Burkholderia sp. Se-20378
CGGCGCGCACCGCGGCGTCGACGTGTGCGGCCGTCGCGAATTCCTGCCAGCCGATCGCCGCACCCGTCGACGCGTCGAAGATCGGCGCGCCGGGCGCGTCGGCATGCGTGCGTACGGGCTGGCCGGCGATGTGCGCCGCGGGCAGCACGAACGTGGGGGTGGAACGGGAAAGCTCGGCAGTGGACATGAGGGTCATCCTGTCGGTCGGGTTAGCGGTAGGCGACGCCGGGCATCACGCAGAGCATCTCGAACGCGAGGTTCGCGCCGGTGAGCGCGGTGGTGCCGGTCGGGTCGTACGGCGGCGCGACTTCGACGAGGTCGGCGCCGACGATGTTCAGGCCCTTCATCCCGCGCACGATCTCGAGACCTTGCTGCACGGTGAGGCCGCCGATTTCCGGCGTACCGGTGCCGGGCGCGAACGACGGATCGAGGCCGTCGATGTCGAAGCTCAGATAGACCGGCGTGTCGCCGACGCGTTCGCGCACCTGCGCCATCAGCGGCGCGAGCGACTTGTTCCAGCATTCTTCCGCCTGCACGACGGTGAAGCCCTGCTGGCGGCACCAGTCGAAATCGTCCGCGTGGTAGCCGGTGCCGCGCAGGCCGATCTGCGTGACCTTGTCGCATTGCAGCAGGCCGTCTTCCACCGCGCGGCGGAACGGCGTGCCGTGCGCGATCTTCTCGCCGAACATCGTGTCGTTCACGTCCGCGTGCGCGTCGACGTGCACGACGGCGACCTTGCCGTACTTCTTGTGCAGCGCGCGCAGGATCGGCCACGCGATCGTGTGGTCGCCGCCGAGCGTGATCGGCCGGCAGCCGTTCGCGACGATCTCGTCGTACGCCTCTTCGATGCGGCGCACCGAATCCTTCAGGTCGTACGGGTTGGTCGCGACATCGCCGATGTCGGCCACCTGCAGCGAATCGAACGGTGCGGCGCGCGTGGCCATGTTGTACGGGCGCAGCAGCACGGATTCGGTGCGGATCTGGCGCGGGCCGAAGCGCGAGCCCGAGCGGTTCGACGTGCCGAGATCGAGCGGCACGCCGACGAAGCACACGTCGAGGCCGTCGGTCGTGTCGGCTTGCGGCAGCCGCATCATCGTGGCGATGCCGCCAAAGCGCGGCATTTCGTTGCCGCCCATCGGTTGATTCAGTTCGCGGGGCATGGGCCGTCTCCTTTTTTGTGAGGTCAAGCGATCGGCCGATGGTAGAGGAGAACGTCCGCGCGAAGATTTTGAAGTCGCAACGTTTACATCGACGGGCTTCGATGCAAGTGGCGCCGCCGCATCGACGCGGCGCAACCGAAGGCGGCCGCGCGGCGCGGCCGGGCGCGTCAGCGCGGGATGGCGGGTGGTGTGGCGCCGTCGTGCGAGCCGGCGGCAGGGAAGGCGGTGGATGCCGAACCCCATGCGGCGAGTTCGCGCTTTGTGCGCACGCCGAGCTTCGCGAACGCACGCTTCACGTACGACTCGGCCGACGCGACCCGCACGCCGAGGATCTCGGCTGTCTCCGGCACGGTCTTGCCGGACAGCAGGTGCTTGCAGGTTTCGTATTCGCGCTTCGACAGCTTCACGCCGTCGGCCGCGATCCGCGCATCGAACTGTGCGAGCGGATGGACTTCGGGTGTCGGGTGCGCGACGCGCCGCACGGCCGTGGTCGACGCGTGCAGTTCGAGCAGCGGGAACAGCACGTCGCTGATGCTGCGAAAGCGGTTCATCTCGGCGAGCGTGAACGGCGGCCGGTCGCGGCCGCGCTCCAGCGCGATCGAATGCTGCGAATAGCGCGTGCCGCGCGCGAGCACGCATTCGTGGCCGATATGCACGTCGTCGAACAGCCGCTGGCGGAATTCGCCGGGCGGGATCGCCGCGATGTCGCGCACCACCAGCATCGTGCCCGTCTTGCCGCGCAGCCCCGCGAACAGCGGGTCGCTGTCGAGAAAGCGCTCGTAGTAGAGCGTCATCACGTCGGAGATTTCGGTGGATTCGGTGTCGATGCCGCTGCTGCCGATCCATTCGCATCGGTAGCCGGTGGGCATCGAGCCGTCGACGCGCGAACGTTCGACGTGCGCGACGTCGAGCGGAACCACGTCATTGAGCAGTTGCGTGAGGCGCGGCACGAAGTGCGGCGTGCCGACCGTCTCGATCAGCTCGCCCAGCGCCTTGAACGACACGTTGAAGCGGTCGTTGTCGCGGTGGAAGGGGTTCACGTTGAGCAGCATGCGGTTCCCCGGGTGAAAGGCGGCGCGATTGTAGCGGTCACAACGAAAAACGTCATTAGGGGGAAACACCGTCGGTTGTCCTGCCGACCCGTTTGCCCCGGAAAACACCGCTTGTCCCCCCCGGAGGGGGGCATACCGGGGCAGTGTAAATGAGTAACTTTGTCTCTGCTTTTTTCAATCAAGAGACGAAAGATTCACATGACCAAACTGATCAAGGACATCCTGCCGCTCGGCGCAGGTATCGGCGAATTCACGAAGCTCGACTTCGGCATGGACGAGAGCGACTGGCGCGCGGCGGAAGGCAAGAGCGGCAACTACATCATCGGCTGGTGGGAAGGGAAAGTCGGCTCGGTGGAGTTTCCGGAAACCGCGGCTGACGAAGCCGTGTGGCTCGTCGAGGGTCGGATCGCGCTGACCGACGTCGAAGGCAACCGCAAGGAATTCACGCCGGGTCAGGGCTACCTGCTGCCGGCCGGCTTCGCGGGCCGCTGGGAGACGATCGAGGACGCGAAGAAGTTCTACGTGCTGCTCGAGAAGTCGTGATGCCTGAAACCGCCGCCGTGGTGTCGTCGTCCGTGTGACGCGCGCACGGCGGTGGTTTCGTTTTTCGCGTGTGATGGCTGGGATCATGGAAATGGAAGTCAAAGCAAGAGAGACTGCACCGGTGCAGACGCACGCAATGCGTGGCGCGCCGGTCGCACTGGGCGTCGAAGCGGCGCTCGCGAATACGAAGCTGTTCCCGTACTGGCTCGACAATCCGGCGGCGCCGGCCACCGAGCCGGAACTCGTCGGCGACGTGACGGCCGACCTGCTGATCGTCGGCGGCGGCTTCACGGGGCTGTGGTCGGCCGTGCAGGCGAAGGAACAGATGCCGCACCTGAACGTGGTGCTGATCGAGGCCGGCAAGGTGGCGCACGGCGCGTCGGGCCGCGCGGGCGGGATCATCTCGACGTCGGTGATGCACGGGCTGCCGAACGCGGTGCGCGTGTTCCCGAACGACATCGCGCAGCTCGAGGAATTCGGCCATCACAACCTCGACGGTTTCGAGGACACGCTGAAGCGCTACGACATCGACGCCGACATCGAGTGGAACGGCGAGATGACGGTCGCGGTCGATCCCGAGCACATTGCGCACCTGAAGGGCGACTACGACCTGCATCGCGAGTACGGCCACAACGTCGTGCTGCTGAACCGCGAGGAAACGCTCGAACAACTGAATTCGCCGCTGTTCGCGGGCGCGCTGTGGTCGCGCAATCGCAGCGGCATCGTGCACCCGGCGAAGCTCGCGTGGGGGCTGAAGCGCGCGGCGCTGAAGCTCGGCGTGAAGCTGTACGAGCATACGCCGCTCGTGACCGTGACCGACGAAGGCAGCACGGTGTTCGTGACGACGCCGAAGGGCAGCGTGCGCGCGCCGCGCGTCGTGTTCGGCAGCGGCACCGCGAAGGTCGGGATTCCCGACATCAACCGCCGCGTGATGCAGGTGCGCGACCACGTGCTCGCGACCGAGCCGCTCACCGACGAGCAGCTTGCGCGGATCGGCTGGAAGAACCGCCAGGGCGTGTACGACACGCGCACGCAGCTCAACTATTTCCGGCTGACGAAGAACAACAACATCATCTTCGGCGGGCTGGTGAGCTATCACTTCGACGGCGATCCGGAGCCGCACCAGGACGGCCAGCGCGAAACCTACCACCGGCTCGCGGAAGCGTTCTACCGCACGTTCCCGCAACTGTGCGACGTGCGCTTCTCGCACGCGTGGGGCGGCCCGATCGACTACTGCTCGCGCGGCTCGGTGTTCGCGAAGCGCTATCTCGGCGACAAGGCCGTGTTCGTCGCCGGCTATACGGGCTTCGGCGTCGCGGCGAGCCGGTTCGGCGCGTTCATGGGGCTGAACATCCTGTTCGATCGCGACAGCCCCGAGCGCAAGCTCGACATCGCGAACCAGAGCCCGAGCTACATCCCGCCCGAGCCGATGCGCTGGGTCGCCGCGAAGATCACGTTCCATGCGTTCGACGGCGCGGATGCGGAAGGCGGCTGGAAGCGCGCGTGGATCAGCGGCATCAAGGCGATGGGCTTCCCGATGTAAACGACGATGCGGTGGCACGGCGCCACGCCGGGCCGCCGCCGTAGCGATACCAAAAACGATCCCCAGAGGACACGGTTCGCCCCGCGGACACGGAGAGAGACACCAGATGAATGTAGTCAACCTGCAGGATGAAGCGCGACAGGAAAGCGCGCTGTTCGTCGTCGTGATGCTGCTGCTCGGCATGCTCGGGCCGACGGTCTTCCTCGGCCTGCCCGCGATCGTCGGGCAGGTCGAGCGTCATTGGGGCTTCGGCGAAGCGGCGCTCGGGCTGTCGAGCTTCATCGAGGTGCTCGGCGAATCGACGGGCACGCTGCTCGTCGCGTTCGTGCTCGGCCGCCAGCCGGTCCGGTGGGTGCTCGCGGGCGCGGTGACGCTCGCGGCCGGCGCGAACCTCGGCACGCTCGCGACGCACGGGCTCGTCGCGTATTCGGCGTTGCAGTTCATCGCGGGCGTCGGCTCGGGCGGGCTGAACGGCATCGCGCTGCGCTACCTGTCGTATTCGCGCGCGCCGGAACGCAATCTCGGGATCATGCTGATGGGGCAGGTGACGTGGAGCATGGTGTTGCTCGCTTATATCTTCCCGATGCTGAGCGACACATGGGGCGCACATGGCGTGTTCGGGTTCGTCGCGTGCGTGCTCGGCGTGTTCGTGCTCGCGACGCCGCTGTTTCGCCGCGGCGAGACGCTGGCCGCACCGGCGCCCGACGGCGTGGCCGGCCGCATCGACCGCAAGGGCGCGATGCTCGTGCTGTGCGCGCAGCTCGCGCTGTACGGCGGCGTCGGCGTCGTGTGGACCTTCCTCGAGAAGATCGGCACCGCGGCGGGCCTGAGCGGCAAGTCGGTGTCGCTCGTGCTCGGCGCCGCGAACATCGCGAGCCTCGTGATCTGCGCGGCCATGCCGACGCTTGGTGCGGGCGCGGGCCTGCGCCGCTGGGCGCTCGTGAACCTCGGCGGCTGCGCGGTCGCGGCCGTGCTGCTCGCGCTGCCGGCCTCGGCCGTGACGTTCACGCTTGGCGCGATCGTGTTCATCGGCTGCTGGACCGGCGGCGCGCTGCTGATCTACGCGACGATTCCGCAGTACGACCTGGTCGGCAAGTCGGCCGCGCTGTCGCCGGGCTGCGTCGCGCTCGGCTACGGCGTGGGCTCGGTCGCGGGCGGCTCGCTGATCGAGAGCGCGGGCACGCAGTCGGCGCTGATCGCGGCGATCGTGCTGTGCGCGGTGGCGTTCCTTTGCTACCGGCGGCTGCGGCCGGCCGTGTTCGGCATGGAACGCGCGCTTGCGGTAGTACCTGAGTGACGGTTACGACGCGCGCTGCTGCCGATGGCGGCGCGCGTCCGGTTCGGTTCATCGGCGAAGGCGGCCGGCGTGGCGTGCAACGCGCGACGTGTCGGCCAGGTAACGCGCTCACGCGCAGCGGCTTGAAGCATGTTCTCGAATACCTCTGATCTCGATCTCCGGCTCATCCGGGTCTTTCTGGCCGTCGTCGACGCACGCGGCATCACGGCCGCCGAGGCGTCGCTCGGCGTGCGGCAGTCGACGATCAGCACGCAGCTGTCGGCGCTCGAAGCGCGCGTCGGCTTCAAGCTGTGCGATCGCGGGCGCGGCGGCTTTCGCCTGACGTCGAAGGGCGAACGCTTCGCGGCCACCGCGCGCACGCTCGTCGCGGCAACCTCCGAATTCGTCGCGCGGGTGCGCGACATCGATCGCAAGCTGGTCGGCACGCTGTCGATCGGCCTGATCGGCCAGGCGCCGCTCGTCGAGAACGCACGCGTGGCCGATGCGATCGGCGCGTTCCGCAAGCGCGACCAGGCCGTCACGTTCGCGATGAAGGTCGCGTCGCCGCAGGAGCTCGAGGAAAGCCTCGTCAACAACCAGCTCGATCTCGCGATCGGCTATTTCTGGCATCGCGTGCCCGGGCTGCTCTACACGCCGCTCTTTACCGAGCAGCAGGTGATCTACTGCGGGCGCGGGCATCCGCTGTTTCATGCGTCGCGGCCCGTGACGGCGGACGACCTGCAGCTTCACGACTGGGTCTGGCGCACCTATCCGGTGCCGGAGGAGCAGTATCCGCTGCCCGAGCGGCGCGTGACCGCGAGCGCGGACAGCATCGAGGCCGCGACGATCCTGATCCTGTCGGGCGGCCATCTCGGCTACCTGCCCGCGCACTACGCGGAGCCGTTCGAACAGCGGGGGCTCGTGAAGGCCGTCGGCCGTTCGACGTTCAGCTTCGACGTGCCGCTGCATCTCGCGATGAAGCGCAGCGCGAGCGACAAGCCGATCGTCGATGCGTTCTGCGAGGATCTGCTGCGCGCCTTCAACATCAAGGCGGCCGCACTGGCTGCATAAGCGCACGCCGCGCGTTCAGCAGTCCACCAGCACCCAGTCGAACAGCTCGCGGCGCGTGCGCACGCCGAGCTTCGCGAACGCGCGCTTCACGTACGACTCGGCCGTCGACAGCTTCACGTCGAGCTGCTGCGCGGCCTCGGGCACCGAGCGCCCGCACAGCATCAGCCGGCAGATCTCGTGCTCGCGGCGCGACAACTGCACGTCCTGCCGTTCGAGACGCGCGTCGAAGCTCGCCTGCGACGCGGTATTCACCGTTCCCGACGCCACGCGCCGCGCCGCGCAGCTACGCGCATGCAGCTCGAACATCGGGAACAGCAGGTCGACCATCTGCCTGAAGTGGAACAGCTCGTCCATCGTGAACGCGGGCCGCCCGACGGTGCGCGCCAGCCCGAGTGCGTATTGCAGGTGCGCGTTGCCGTGCACGAGCATGCATTCCTGCGCGATGCCCGGCTCATCGAAGATCCGGCGGCGAAACTCGCCTTGTGCGATCCCTTCCACGTGGCGCTGCACCAGCAGCGTGCCGGCCTTGCCGCGCAGCGGCGCGACCAGCGGATCGACCTGGCAGTAGTCCTGGTAGTAGACATCCATCACGCGCAGCGTATCGGCCGCGAAGCGCAGGCTGCCGCTGCCGAGCCATTCGACGACGAAACCCGACGTGCTCCCCGTATCCGCGCGCCAGCGTTCGAGGTGCACGGCGTCGGCGTCGATGCTGTCGTTGACGAACTCCGTGACCGCGCCGACGAAATCCGGCGTGCCGACCGCGCGCAACGTCGCGCCGAGCGTGTCGGGGCGCACGCCGATCAGGTAGTGGCCGCGGGCGGCCGGGTCGGGCTGGAGAAGTCGCATGGTCGGGCGTGGGCGGTCGGGGGACAGCGCGACGTTACGCGAACGCTGCACATGCGTCAGCCGGGAATTCACCGGATCAGCCCCACCAATTTCATGCGTTGTCCCCAAAACGATGACAAGACCGTGCGCGCGGCGGCCGGAATTCGCCCGAGCCCCCGCGGCGGGGGGGCATACCGCCGCGAATCGTCTGCCTATAGTGAAAGCACTTCGAAAACCTGATCAACAGAAAGGACAGGCCATGCAGATGCAACCGACGCCCGCCGCCAAGGATTCGACACCGGCGGATTTCGTTCTGACCAACGCGAAGGTCTACACCGTCGATCCGCACAAGCCGTGGGCACAGGCGGTTGCCGTGCGCGACGGACGGATCGTCCACGTCGGCGATACGGCGGCCGTGCAGGCGTACGTCGGGGCGGACACGAAGGTCGTCGACGCGGCCGGCCGGCTCGTGCTGCCGGGCTTCGTCGAATCGCACTGGCACTTCGAGACGACCGCGTTCGCGTTCCAGGCGTTCGTGAACTACGAGGATCCGCAGAAGGTGCTCGCCGCGCTGCGTGAGTACGTCGAATCGCATCCGGACGAGCCGGCGATCACCGGGATGGGCTGGGTGCAGGCGACCATTCCGCCGGCGCTGCTGCGCAAGGAGACGCTCGACGCGGTCTGCGCGGATCGCCCCGTGTGCCTGCTGTCGACCGATTTCCATTCGATGTGGGTGAACTCGAAGGCGCTGGAGATCGCCGGCATCGATGCCTCGACGCCGCCCGTGCAGGAAGGCGCGAGCTGGTTCGAGAAGGATGCCGTGACCGGCGAGCCGACCGGCCTGATCGTCGACGGCGCCGCGTATTCGTTGCTGATGCAGCGGATCAGCGCGGCCGGCCTGCTGCCGACCGGCATCGACCTGTACCTGAAGTCGATCCCGCCGTGGCAGAAGAAGCTGTGCGCGGCCGGCGTGACAACCGTGTTCGACGCGGGCTTCTTCGATCCGAGCGGCGACCAGTCGCTGCTGTACGAGACGCTGCAGACGATGGAGCGCGCGGGCGACCTGAAGCTGCGCGTGGTGGGCAGCGTCGCGGTGATCGGCGAGATCGACGATCCGGTCGGCACGCTCGTCAAGTATCGCGAGCAGTACGATTCGCCGCTCGTGAAGGCGCGCGCGCTGAAGCTGTTCCTCGACGGGACGGAAGCGAACCACACCGCCTACCTGCTCGAACCGTACGCGGACCGCCCCGACACCTGCGGCGCGCCGACGATGCCGGCCGACACGTTCAACCACTACCTGGTCGAAGCCGATCGCGTGAACGCGAACGTGATGGTGCATTGCGTCGGCGACGCGGCCGTGCGGATGGCGCTCGACGGTTTCGACGCGGTCAACCGCACGAACCCGCCGCGCGACCGCCGCCACGTGATCACGCACGCGTTCCTCACGCATCCGGACGACATCCCGCGCTTCCGCCGCGCGGGCGTGATGGCGAACACGCAGTTGCAGTGGGGCGTGGTCGACGCGTACACCGAGCAGCTGCGCGACCACTACGGTCACGAGCGCTGGAGCAACATGTACAAGTTCCGCACGTTCCTCGACGAAGGCGTGACGGTGTCGATCGGCATGGACGGCCTCGCGTGCCAGTGCCGCTGCCAGCACAAGCCGCTCGAGCACATCGAGTCGGGCCACACGCGCCAGCTCGCGGGCGAGCCCGATGCGCCGGTGTTTCCGGACATCGCCGAGCGCCTGAGCATTCCGCAGCTGATCGCCGCGTACACGATCCACGGCGCGTACCAGCTCGGGATGGAGCACGAGGTCGGGTCGCTCACGCCCGGCAAGCGCGCGGATCTCGTCGTGCTGGAACACGACCTGTTCGAGGTAGGCCAGTACGACATCGGCCGCATCGACGTCGCGCTGACGATGATGGACGGCCGTGTCACGCACGTGGGCGAGGACTTCGGCGTGCGCACGGGCGTGCAGGCATCCTGAGCGGTTTTACGCCGACCTGACGAAGCGGCAGCGAAAGCTTTCAAATCGCTTCCGCTTTGGGTCGATCGGGGCATCCGACCGGAACCGGATGCCCCGATTGTGCGGCGTGTCCCCCTATTGGCAGGGCAGACCGGCCAATTTCCTCTGGCTACATTTTTCCGGACCGAAGCACACACCGTTCATCGCGAGCGGATCATGATATCGACGGAGGAAACCATGGCAGGGGATTGGAGCAAGCATCTGGGAACGGCATGCGCGGCGCTCGCGCTGGGCGGCGTCCTGTGGGCCGGCGCGCCGGCGGCGCACGCGGCGGACGTCGTCAACGTGTACAACTGGGGCAACTCGATCGGCAAGGCGACGATCGCGAACTTCGAGAAGGCGACCGGCATCAAGGTGGTCTACCAGGAGTTCGATTCGAACGAGACGCTGCAGGCGAAGCTGCTGTCGGGCACGTCGGGCTATGACGTCGTGGTGCCGTCCGACATCTTCTGGGCGCGGCAGCTGCAGGCGGGCATCTACCGCAAGATCGACAAGAGCCAGGTGCCGAACTACGGGCTGCTCGATCCGGAAATCATGAAGGTGCTCGCGAAGGACGATCCGGGCAACCAGTTCGGCATTCCGTGGACGTGGGGCACCGACGGGCTCGGGATGAACGTCGAGAAGGTGAAGGCCGCGCTCGGCAACGACGCGCCGCTCGACAGCTGGGCGCTGCTGTTCGACCCGAAGTACGCGCAGAAGCTGAAGCACTGCGGCATTTCGGTGCTCGATTCGCCGGTCGATGCGTTCGGGATGGCGTTCGTCTACCTGAAGAAGGATCCGAACACGACGAACCCGGCCGACTACCAGGCCGCGTACGAGCTGCTGAAGACGGTGCGGCCGTACATCACGCAGTTCAATTCGAGCAGCTACATCAACGATCTCGCGGGCGGCGACATCTGCCTCGCGCTCGGCTGGTCGGGCGACGTGAACTCAGCGCGGATCGCGGCCGCTTCCGCGAAGAAGCCGTATCACATCAAGTACGTGATCCCGACCGAGGGCAGCGCGATGTGGTTCGACATGATGGCGGTGCCGAAGGATGCACCGCATCCGGACGCCGCGCTGAAGTTCGTCAACTTCGTGCTGTCGGAGAAGGAGAGCGCGAACCTGACCAACGACACGTCGTACCCGTCGGCCGTGCCGTCGTCGAAGCACATGGTGCGCGCCGAAGTGACGAGTGATCCGGCCGTGTTCCCGCCCGCCGACGTGATCCGCAAGCTGAGCCTCAGCAAGCCGGTGCCGCCGGAGCTGATGCGTCTGCAGAACCGTCTCTGGACGAAGCTGAAGACCGAGTAAGCCGGCCGCCGCTTCTCCCCACTCCCGCTTACCTTTCGCGCGCCCCGCCGCTCATCGCGGCGGGCGGGGGCGCGCTCGTCCCGACGACCACCCACAACATGAAAATCAAACACATGACGGCGCTGTGCCTGCTGGCGTTCGAAGCCGTTTCGGCATTCGCGCACACGCCGCAGGCAACCGACGCGAGCAAGATGAAGGCGCTGGAGGCGCAGGTCACCGCGCTGCAGCAGCAGGTGAACGAGCTGCGCGCGAGCATGCTCGCGGCGAAGCCTGCCGGCGCGGCAACGACGGCCACCGCCGCCTCGGGCGGCGCGAAGATTGGCACGATCAACACGGCAGCGGCCGCCGCGCCGGCCGCGGATGCGGCGCCGGCGTTCACGAACGACGACCTGCAGCAGATGCGCGAGCAGATCGCGAATGCGTCGCTGAAGGTCGACTCGCTACAGGAAGCCGCGACCACCGGCCCGCTCGCGGGCCTGAGCATCACCGGCTACGTCGATCCCGTGTACCTGTTCAACCGTGCGCAGCGCACGTCCGGCTTCCAGTTCCTGAACCACGATCCGGGCGCGTACGACTACTTCAACAGCACGATCGGCGACGTCTACCTCGACATCAAGAAGACCTTCGGCGTCGGCCCGATGGCGCCGTCGGCGGAAGTCGTGATCCAGCCGAACCGCGGCTTCGGCAACGTGTTCAGCAATTCGCACGGCGGCGTCGGCAACAACATCATCACGCAGGCGGTGGTCACCGTGCCGCTCAGCACGACCCGCACCTTCGAGGTCGGGATGATGCCGAGCCTCGCCGGCTACGAGGTGCAGCCGTCGACGCAGATGCTGACGCTCACGCACGGGCTGCTGTACGACTTCAGCGAGCCGGGCAACCTGATCGGCGTCGGGCTGAAGGGCTCCAATGCGGCGATGACGCGCTTCTGGCAAGTGGTGATCGGCAACGAGGTGCTGCGCACCGCCGGCGCGATCGCGAACGCGGCGAACAACACGACGAAGACCAACTGGACGCCGACGATCACCGCGCGCTTCGACAACGCGACGTCGACCGCCTTCGACTTCGGCATCTCCGGGATGCTCGGCCGGCAGTCGCTGTTCTCGCCGTGCGCGCAGGCGGGCGGCTACGGCTACCAGTGCAACGGTTCGTCGCCGACCGGCCTCTACAAGTACGTGGAAGCCGACGTGACCTATACGCACGACAAGACCCAGGTCAACGCGCAGGTCGACTACGGCGAGCTGCAGAAGGGCGCCTGGAACGGCGGCACCGCGCGCTGGTACGGGATGTCGCTGCTCGGCCATACGAAGTGGACGACGTCGTGGGTCGGCCGCATGGGCGCGACGCTGCGCTTCGACTACCTGAACAACACGTCGAACGGCGGCGGCGGCACCAACATCCAGTACGGGCTCGCGGGCGGCAATCCGTCGGTGAACGGGTCGAGCGGCTTCGGCATCGATCCGGCGTGCTTCCAGGGTTCGTCGACGAACGGCACCGAGTGCAAGGGCGCGCAGCGTTATGCGATCACGGCCGACCTGCTGTTCTATCCGACGCAGCAGATCACCGTGAAGCTCGAATACCGCCACGACGCGGCGAACCATCCGGTGTTCCTGAAGAGCAACGGCACGTACGCGCGCAGCAACGACCTGGCCGGGATGCAGTTCATCTATTCGTTCTGATCGTGCTTGCCGTACCGACCGGCGCGCGCGCCGGTCGGGCGGCTGCGCGATGCATCAGGTTCCGGGCCGCGCAGGCCCGGAACGCATTCAACCCAGGAGAGTTGACCTTGAAGCTGCACACCTTCGTGACCGACATCACCGATCCGCGCGAGCGCGGCCGCCTGATCGGCGAGCGCTTCGCGCCGGAGATCCGCGAGACGGTCGCACTTTATCTCGCGTTCTTCCCGAAGCTCGGCATCGCGCCGCAGCGCGCACGGGAGATCGGTGACGCGAGTCTCGCCGCGCTCGGCGCGTGGTGCCCGCGCCTTGCCGCCGAAGTCGAGGCGATCGCCGACGGCGTCGACCTGCCGCGCTGGCAGCTCGCGTGCCTGAACGCACGCACCGAGATTCTCGCGACTGCGCCTGCATCGGCCGAAGGCGAGTGCTCGACGACCGTCTATGCGCCGGCCGGCCCGCATGCGCCGCGCACGCTGCAGACGTGGGACTGGCACGACAGCCTCGCACCGCAGGGGCTGCTGATGCAGTTCGCGACGCCGCACGGCCGTACCGTCAAGCTGTTCTCCGAATTCGGGATGCTGGCGAAGCTCGGTGTGAACAGCGCGGGGCTCGGGCTGCACTTCAACATCCTGCATCACGCGAGCGACAACGACAGCGCCGGCGTGCCTGTGCACGCGATCGCACGACGCCTGCTCGAAGACGCGACGACGGTGCAGGAGGCGATCGAACTCGCCCGCACCGCACGCGTGAGCGCATCGACGGTGCTGACCGTGTTCACGCGGCACGACGCGAACCCGCGCGCGGCGAGCATCGAGCTGAGCCCGTCGGGCGTCGGCGTGGTGGTGCCGCGCCCGGACGGCTGGCTGCTGCATACGAACCACTTCCTCGATCGCGCGCTGAGCGGTGGCGAGTGCATGCCCGACAGCTCGACCACGCGCGAGCGCTTTGCGCACCTGAACGACGTTGTGAGTGGAATGACGAGCGCCGACGTACGCGAGCGCGCGGCGGCGATGTGCGGGGAGGCCGGCGACCAGGCCGTCGTGTGTTTCCACCCGGACCTGTCGATGCCCGACACCGAGCGCTGGGAGACGCTGCTGACCGTCGGCATCGATACCGATGCGTGCGCGCTCGACTACGTGGCGGGCAATCCGCACGTTCTCGCGCGTGACGGGGCTCAACGGTTCTGACGCGACGTGCGATGCGCGGGCAGCGGTAGCGGTAGAGCCGGGCGGCACGCGCGGGCCGCCCGTGCGTTGCCGACGCTCATGCGTCGATGCGCTCGACCTTGCCGACGAGCAGCCCGTACGACAGGCTGCCCGCAAGCGCCATCGCGGCGATGTAGGTGATCGCGCGCGAGAAGTCCGCGCCGTTCACCAGCAGCCCGATCACGATCGGCGTCGCGATCGCGGACAGGTTGCCGATCAGGTTGAACACGCCGCCCGTGAGGCCGAGCAGCCGCGCGGGCGCGAGCCCCGACACGAGCGACCACGTGATCGACGCGAAGCCGTTGCCGAAGAACGCGATCGTCATGAACGCGATCACCCAGCCGGTCGACGTCACGTAGTTCGCGCCGATGATGGAGGTCGAGATCAGCAGCCCCGAGATGATCGGCAGCTTGCGCGCGAACCCTTGCGATGCGCCGCGGCGCATCAGCCAGTCCGACAGCACGCCCGAGCACAGCACGCCGACGAACGCGGCGAGGAACGGCAGCGACGCGAGGAAACCGGACTTGATGAAATCCATCCCCCGATACTTGACGAGGTAGGTCGGGAACCACGTGAGGAAGAACCACAGCGTCGAGTTCAGCGCGAACTGGCCGAGATAGATGCCCCACAGCTTGCGCCGGCCGAGCACGACGCCGAGGTCGCGCCACGTCGACGGCGCGCGTTCGGTGCGCGCCGCGACGCGGTCCTCGAGATCGACGAGGCCGCCACCGTCGCGGATCAGTGCGATCTCGGCCGCGTTGACGCCGCGAAACGCACGCGGCTCGCGATACACCGCATACCAGATCGCGGCCCACGCGATGCCGGCGAGGCCGGTCGCGACGAACACCATGTGCCAGCCGAGATGCACCTGCAGCCATGCGAGCACCGGCGTGAGGAACGCGAGGCCGACGAACTGGCCCGACGTGTAGCCGCCGATCGCGCTCGCGCGTTCGCGGGTCGGGAACCACGTCGTCACGACGCGGTTGTTGATCGGGTACGCCGGCGCTTCGAGTGCACCGACCGCGAGGCGCAGCACGATCAGCCCGACGAACGAGCCCGCGAAACCGAGCAGCAGCGTCGCGGCCGACCACAGCGCGAGCGCACCCGCATACAGCACGCGCGGCGACACCTTGTCGACGAGCCAGCCGCCCGGGATCTGCATCAGCGCGTAGGTCCAGCCGAATGCGGAGAACACGAGGCCCGCGCGCACCGGATCGATGTTGAGTTCCTTGAACAGCGCGGGCGCGGCGATCGACAGGTTGCTGCGGTCGAGATAGTTGATCACGACGGTGACGAACAGCAATGCGAGGATCAGCAGCCGCTTGCGGCTCGGTGGCGTGGCCTGCGCGGCCGCTGCACGGGTGGCGGAATCGGATGCAGTGCCGGCGTGCGCGTGCAGCTGTTCCGGCGGGTTGGCGTGGGTGCGTGACGCGGAATGAGCCACGGTTGTCTCCTGTGTTCTGTGCCCGGCCGTCGCCCGCGAGCGGGGCGGCCGAATCGAATGGCGTTGGGGCGAACGTTAGAGCCGTGGCGGGAAGCGCGTCAACATTTGGACAGGGATCCCTATTAATGGGACGTGGTGCGCTCAATATGTGGGAAGGTGCCGGCAACTCGGTGCCGGCGCGTGGTTGGCTCGCGTGTCTACGCTATTTCCTGCAGTAGTCGTCCGAGTCGAAGCAGAAGAGAACACCTGCCCGGTCGTTGCACGGACGTTTCAGTGCGTCGCTAGCAAACGTATCGTACGCGGCGGCGGTCTTCAGCAGCGGAGATGCGGAGCGACAATACCCGGCTTCGTAGAGCGCTCGCGCCTTGGTGGCCGTGAGTTGCCCGGTCAGTGCGGCGAGCTTCGGAGTATCGATTGGGGAGCTTGCTTGAATGCTGCGGCTGGCGTCGATCGCCAGCTTCAGCGAATTGGCGGCCCCAAGCCAGTCTTGTTGTGCGGCAAGCGCCATTCCCTTCTGTCCTTGGGCGAACACGAAATCGGGATTGGTCTTGTCGAGTGTGCGAGCGACTCCGTCGAAATTGATCACGGCCGCAAGCGTCTTGTATTGCGGTGGCTTGGCCTTGATGTTCGCCAGTGCACCATCAAGGGTGTTGTCGCATGACCGCGCCGCGCAGACGAGGGCGTTGAAGCGATTTGCGCTGTCGATGGCGAACTGGGTCGAGGCGTCCGGCTGTATCGAGGCATCGGAAAGGGCGCTCGCCGGCGACAGTGCCGTCTGAACAGCCGATGTGTCGATCCTCGAGCCACCTGCGGCGACATAGGCCGAGAGCCATTGCGGATGCCCGGTGCTTTCATTCGCAATGGTCGTTGCGACGATTGTGTCGAGTATGTTCGGTAGATGCTTGTTGAAGAAGTCGCTCTGGAAGCGCGAATCGGCGGGCAGGTCGCCATGGGGGCTTAACAGGCCGACGGAGTTGGAAAACATATCCCGAGGTGCGGACGCGAGGCTTGCGCTGGTGATCGGCACGCGACCGTCGCCCTGCACGGTATTCCATCCGTCTTTGCTGCGAGCGGATTGCGCGAGGATCGCGAAGCCTTGCGGGTCGATCAGCGTTTCACGCTGATTGGGAACCTCATAGAAAATCGAGTAGTAGAGCCATACCGGTACGTCGAGCCGATCGGCAACGAAGCCACTGCGAAAATCGCGTGCTTTGGCCAGGACGTCCTTGTATTGCACGGGCAGCGTGTAGCTTCCGAGCAGACCGTGCCCGACGGGGAGTGACCAGAACACAGGATCGTAGTAGCTGACATTCTTCGTGTCCGCCATGTCCCGACCAGGACGAGGGACATGGAGGCAAATGAAGTCTGCGGCGCGATCCGACGGACGAGGCGTGAGTTCGATTGCACCAGGCCAGGTCAGGATCAGGGGGCGAACACCTTGCGTGAGTTCGGAGGTCAGGTGATTGCCGACATCGGCCTTGATCGTCTTGAAGAGGGTCGCAAAGCCTTCGACCGGATTCGGCAGCGGCTGGTCGCTGGCCGCAAGCTTGTCACCGATAGTCGGCTGCACGTAACCTCGCTCGATCATGCGGATGATTTCGCAACTTCCGACCAGTGGCGAACCAAGCGTAACCAACTGCATCAGCCGATGTTTCGGTGTTGCATCGTGCGCGTGCTGCATGGCCCATTGCCATGACACGAGTCCGCCCATGCTGTGCGCGACGATGATGATGCGTCTTCCGCGCGGCAAGCTGTCGATACATCGATCCAGTTCCCGCGCGCCTGCCCGGATGTCACGTCGCCAGTCGTAGCCACAAGCCAGAAACTGGACGTGCAGGTCGCTCGTGGCCTGTTTCATTTGCTGGAGCGCCTTGCCGTAGAAATCCATGCCCGCCATGCCTTCGAGGACGGTTGACCGGATGGTGCTGCTGGCGTTCTCGTCAATGAGCGCTGCCGGAAGGGCGAGATGATCGATGAAGTCGTCGTAGTGCGTTGCGAGATACGGCAGACTCATGTTGCCCCAGATCTTCCTGTTGTCCGCAGTATCTTCGAGCGCGGAACCGAGTATTCCTGGAACGAACACGACGACAAGTGAAGACGCGACGCTGTCGAGTTCAGTCGCGAGAGCGGTATCTTTTTTTGCTGCCTGCTTGAGCGCAATGACGGCGGAAGTCGCATCCAGCGGATTCGTGATCGTGGTTCGCGTGAATGGGATGTAACTCAGATCCGCTGCTGGAGAGAGGGTGGAAAGAACGCAAAGAACCGCTGCGATCAGTGCCGCTTCGATGCTGCGCATGGCATATCCCCTTGGTCTCACGCTGTTTGTGTGATTCTTTTCAGTCTTGGTCGAGCGGCTGTCGATTCAGGATCGTCAGTCCGCTTCTGCCGATATCCGTGACGTGCCGATTCGCCGGATAGGCTATCGCTGGAATCCCGCAGGATCCGGGGTATTCACCGGGCTGCGTATTCGGGGCGAATATTCATTGATATAGAAGAACATCGCATCAGGCGCAACCCTTTATTTGCCGCAGGGGCCCAACGCGCACGTGATGTATCGGCCGGCTGAATGTCGATGTGACCCAGCGCGTTGGGTAAAAAATGTTTCTTTACGCACTTTCTTAACGCTGGTCGTCAACGGCGGATTGCCGTCCGACATCACGAATCAGTTGCCCATCGCTTCCTTCGCACTGACCCAGCCCTGCACCGCGCCCGCATGCGGGTTGCGATACCGCACCTTCAGCCACTGAAAATCGGCACTCGCGTCGATCAGTTCGACCGTGTCGCCCGCGACGACGTAGCGGCGCGTGGGCGCGTCGGTCATCGCATAGTGCAGCGGCAGGCGCGCCGGGCGCACCTTGAACGTGACGGTGCCGCCGCCGTATGCGTCGGGGCGGCGCGAGACGCGCTTGCCTTGCGCGTCGTAGGTCAGCAGCATCGACGACGGACCGGAATCGGCATCGAGCAGGTCGCGCAGGTCGTCCGGTATCGCTTCGCTGGACTGGTACAAGTACATCTTGCCGCCGGCATCGAAGCGGTACGCGTCGGTGTACCAGATCGGGCCGCCGCGGCACGAGCTGTACAGCGTGCGCTCTTTCGGCTTCGCTTGCACGTTGACCAGGTCGTCGCAGTTGCCGTGCGGCATGTTGCTCGCCGGCAGGTGCAGCGGCTCGAACTGCTGGCGTGCCGGGTCGTACAGGTAGATGCCGTAGCTGTCGTTGACCATGCCGAGCGTCGCATGCATGGCGAGATCGCGGTGGCCGTCGAAGTTGTAGTCGTCCGACGAGAGGTGATAGTGGCCTTCCTCGTCGGCGGCGATCACGTCGAGCGTTTGCGTCTTGCCGCTCGGCAGGAAGCGCACGGTGATGTGCTCGCTGTCAGCTCGTTCGACGCGGGCCGTGACGGTGTCGTCGACCTTGAACGTGAGCAGCGGCTTGGCCGCGTGTGCGGCGGGCGCGAGCGATGCGCACGCGGCGAGCAGCAGTGCGGTCGCGGCTAGGCGGGGAAGCGGGGAGCGCGTCATGGGCAGGCGTAAGGGCGAAGGTCGAGGGTGAGCGTGCCGACGGCTGCCTAGCCGCGCGTGCTGTCGTCCTGAAAGCCGTTCTTGCCGACGAAGATCTCCTTCAGCGCGGCGCGCAGCTTGACCGGATCGTACTGGCCCGGCGCGAGATGGATCACGTAGCGCGTCTGGCCGTCGAGGCGCGCGGCCACGGCGGGCTCGAGCTCGACGTCGATCATGGTGTCCGTCAGGCGCACCGACAGATCCTTGACGCTCGTATTGATCTGGTCGCGCACCATCACTTCGATCAGCGCGTCGTCCGGGAAGCGTAACAGCGAGAAGCAATAGTTCTGCTCGGCGTCGTGACAGTAGATGTTGGCGAAGCTTTCGTCGTCGTCGAGATCGGACGTCGCCGCGCCGATGGTGGCGTGAAGTTCCATGAACGGATTCCTGCGTAAGAGATAACAGTGGTCGGGGTTATCGGGTTGAATGAAGGGCCGTTTCTTTCGCGGCTGCCGCGCCGGGCGCGACGCCGGCATCGCACGACGCATCCGCATCGCGCGCCTTCAGCCACAGCCCGAATTCGCGCATGACGTCGACAATGGGTCGCAGCCGGTCGCCGTCGGCGGTCAGATCGTACTCGACCCGCACCGGCACTTCCGGATAGACGGTCCGCCGCACGAGCCCGGCGTCTTCGAGTGCGCGCAGGTCGAGCGTGAGCATCCGTTGCGAGATGCCGGGCATGTCGCGCCGCAGGTCGCTGAAGCGCCGCGGCCCGTCGAGCAGATACGACACCAGCAGCAGCCGCCAGCGGCCGCCGAGCAGGCGCATCGCTTCTTCAACGGAACATCCTGTCGCACTCGTTTTCATCGTGCTGAATCCTGGTCGGTAAATTTTTTGTGACTACGGCACAAACGACTGCCGTCTTCTCAGCGTTGCGCCGATGCGAGATATTAGCGCCCGCGTCGCGGCGAATCGATACATGGACAACCCACGAAGGACACGCATGAAGCTCTATCACGCTCCCGGAAGCTGTTCCCAGGCCATCTGCATCGTGCTGCGCGAAGGCGGCATCGACGCGGAGATCATCCAGGTCGACGCGCGCAAGCACGTCATTGAAGACGGGCGCAATTACTACGATGTGACCGAACTCGGCTACGTGCCGCTGCTCGAACTCGACGACGGCACGCTGCTGCGCGAAGGGCCGGTGATCGCGCAGTATCTCGCGGATCTGTGTCCGCAAGCCGAACTCGCGCCCGCGTACGGCACGCTCGACCGTTATCGGCTGATGGAGTGGCTGAACTTTCTCACCGCGGAAATCCACAAGGGTTTCATTCCGCTGCTGTACGCGGTGCAGGCGGGGAAATACGTCGACCCGGCGAGAGCGAAGCTCGACAGCCGTTTTGCGTGGATCGACCGTCAGCTTGAAGGCAAGGCGTTCGTCACGGGCGACACGTTCACGGTCGCCGATGCGTACCTGTTCGCGCTGACGGGCTGGGGCAAGGCCGAGTGGCTGCGGTCGGTGTACCACGCGGATATCGACCTGACCCGGTATGCGCATCTGCGTGCGTGGTACGAGCGGGTGCGGGCGCGGCCGGCGGTGCAGGCGGTACTGGAGGCCGACGGGCTCGTGCGGTAACGAGTTGTGGCGGTGGCGGAGCCGATGCGTCGTTCCGCCGTATCGACACACCGCCACACGGCAAAACCCCGCGCTATAATCCCCGCCATGAAATTCCTCCGGACCATCATCCTGCTGCTGCTCTGCGCGGTGCTGCCCATCAGCGGGCTGGCAGCCAGCGGCCTGGCCGGGGAATGTCCGATGATGCAGCCGGGCATGTCGATGGACATGGACGCCGGCATGTCAGCCGACATGCCGGGCTGCGATTCGATGAAGTCGTCGTCCACCGACAAGGCTCACGCGAAAGCGAAGGGCACGTCCTGCAAGCTGACGGCGCAATGCCAGTTCGGCAGTCTCTATCATCCGGCCGCTCGTGCTGAAGTCAGTCGTCCCGCTGCCTACGCCAGCACCGTCGCGTTCCACTACGCGCAAATCCTCCCGGTCCGCGATCCGAACGGATTGTGGCGCCCTCCACGCATCAGCTGATCCCGATCCGATAGGTTCGCCGCATTCGCGGTGAGGTTCGTCCTGTATCAGGACGTGGAATCCCTATGGGGTTCCGCCGTTGGGGTTAAACCATGTCATTCCATTTCGGCACGCCGCCTGCGCGGCGTGCGCGTCGGCGCGCGCCCGTGCTTTGGGCGGCGCTGCTGGTTGCGGGCGCCGTTCACGCGCAGCAACCGCCTGTCACGCTGGACGCCGCGCTGCAGTCCGCGACCGATCATTCCGCTTCGATGCAGGCTGCCCAGGCGTCGGTGCGCGCCAGTTCGGAGGCGGCCGTGAAGGCCGGCCAGCTGCCCGACCCGATGCTCAAGGCCGGCATCGACAACCTGCCGGTCAATGGCGGCCAGCGCTTCACCGTCGGCCAGGACTTCATGACGATGCGTCGCATCGGCATCGAGCAGGAGTGGGTGTCCGGCGACAAGCGGCGCCTGCGCTCGGCGCTCGCCAACGAGCAGGTCGGGCGCGAGCGCGCCGGCTATTTCGCGCAGCTCGCGAGCGTGCGCCAGCAAACCGCGACGGCCTGGCTGAACGCCGTCTACGCAAAGCAGGCGCTCGCGCTGCAGCAGGCGCTGCTCGATCACATGAACCATGAACTCGACGCGACGAAGGCGTCGTATCGCGGCGCGAAGGCGAGTGCGGTCGATGTCGTCCAGGCGCGGACCATGCTCGCGCAGACGCAGGATCAGCTGTTGAAGGCTCAGCAGGTCTACCAGACCGCGCTCATCGCGCTGTCGCGCTGGACCGCCGTGCCGGCCGACGACGTCACGGGCACGCCGCCCGCGCCGGAGTCGTTCGTGTCGTCGTTGCCGCCGGACGAGCTGCGCCTGTCGCAACCGGCGCTGATCACCGCCGCCGACGATATCTCGGTCGCCGAAGCCGATACGGCCGTCGCGAACAGCGAACGCAGCCCGAACTGGACGTGGGAAGTCGCATACCAGCAGCGTGGCGGCGCGTATTCGAACATGGTGTCCGTTGGCGTGACGATCCCGCTGCCGCTCAATCGCAAGAACCGCCAGAACCGCGACGTCGCCGAAAAGGCCGCGCTCGCGACGAAAGCGCGCCTGATGTACGAGGACACGCTGCGCCAGGTGCAGGCCGATATCCGCACGCAGTCCGCGACGCTCGCGAGCGGTCGTACGCGCATCGCGAATCTCGGCGACGCGTTGCTGCCTGCCGCGGACCAGCGCGTGCAACTGGCGAACGCCGCGTACCGCGCCGGCACGGGCTCGCTCGCGGATACGTTCGCCGCGCGCCGCGCACAACTGGATGCGCAACTGCAGGTGCTCGATCTCCGGCGCGAGGTCTCGCAGACCTGGGCGCAGCTCGAATACCAGGTCGTGCCGTCGACGCTGGCCGCCGCGCAATAAGGGAGAGCGACATGACGAAGCAAACATTGGCCCGCGCGGCCGTGCTGGCGTTCGCCGGTACCGCGCTGCTCGGCGCGGGTTATTTCGCGGGCGCACGCCATGCGGCAACGGCCGCAGCGGCAACGGACACCACCGTTGCGGCATCGACGTCGCCCGGAAACATCGACCCGAAGACCGGCCGCAAGGTGCTGTACTGGCACGACCCGATGGTGCCGAACCAGCATTTCGACAAGCCTGGCAAATCACCGTTCATGGACATGCAGCTGCAGCCCGTCTATGCGGATGAAGGCGGCGGCGCGTCCGGCATCCGGATCGATCCGGGCCTGCAGCAGAATCTCGGCATCCGTTATGCGACCGTGCGCCGGCAGCAGACGGCGGCCGGTTTCGATGCGGTGGGCACCACGCAGTTCGACGAATCGCGCGCGGACGTCGTCCAGTCGCGCGTCACCGGGTACATCGACCGTCTCTATGCGCGTGCACCGATGCAGCGCATCGCGAAGGGCGCGCCGGTCGCATCGCTGTTCGTGCCTGACTGGCTGGCACCGCAGGAGGAATACCTCGCGCTCAAGCGCAGCGGGATGGACGCCAGCCTGCTCGACGCATCGCGCGCACGAATGCGGGCGCTGTCGATTCCCGACGGCATGATCGCGGGCCTCGATCGCACCGACAAGGCCCAGACGCACGTCGTGCTGACCGCGCCGGAAACCGGTGTCGTCAGCGAGCTGAACGTGCGCGACGGCGCGATGGTCGCGCCCGGTCAGACGCTCGCGAAGATCTCCGGGCTGTCGACGCTGTGGCTCATCGTCGAGGTGCCGGAAGCGCTGGCGCTGAACGTGCAGCCGGGGATGGCGGTCGACGCGACGTTCGCGGGCGACCCGGCGCAGCATTTCACGGGGCGCATCCGCGAAGTGCTGCCCGGCATCAGCACGAGCAGCCGCACGCTGCAGGCGCGCGTGGAAATCGACAACGCGGCGCTGAAGCTCACGCCTGGCATGCTGATGCGCGTGCAGGTCGCCGCACGGCAGACCGTGTCGCGCCTGCTCGTGCCGTCCGAAGCGGTGATCGCGACGGGCAAGCGCTCGATCGTCATCGTGAAGAACCGCGACGGCCGGCTTCAGCCCGTGACGGTGACGACGGGCAACGACGTCGGCGGCGACACCGAAGTGCTCGGCGGGTTGAACGAAGGCGACACGGTCGTCGCATCGGGGCAGTTCCTGATCGATTCCGAGGCGAGCCTGAAAAGCGTGCTGCCGCGGCTGGAAAGCGGCACCGGCGCAAGTAGCGCGGCGGCAACGCCCGCGTCGGCGCCGACAGCGGCGGCACCGATCTACGAGACCACCGGCAAGGTCGAGCAGGTCACGGCCAACGACATCACGTTCTCGCATCAGCCCGTTCCGGCGCTCGGCTGGGGCGCGATGACGATGGCGTTCGGCAAGCCTTCGGCCACCGCGTTCCCGGACGTGAAGCCGGGCCAGACGGTGCGCTTCGCGTTCACGCAAAGCGACGACGGCTACCGGCTGACGAAGGTCGAACCGCAGGGAGGCGAACGATGATCGCGCACATCATTCGCTGTTCCGTCCGCAACCGCTTCCTCGTGCTGTTGGCCACCGTGCTGATCGCCGCATGGGGTGTCCATTCTCTACAGCAGACGCCGCTCGATGCGTTGCCCGACCTGTCGGATACGCAGGTGATCGTGAAGGCGTCGTATCCGGGCAAGGCGCCGCAGATCGTCGAGGATCAGGTGACCTATCCGTTGACGACCACGCTGCTCGGCGTGCCCGGTGCGAAAACCGTCCGCGCGTATTCGTCGTTCGGCGATGCATTCGTCTACGTGCTGTTCGACGACCGCACCGATCCGTACTGGGCGCGTTCGCGCGTGCTCGAATACCTGAGCCAGGTGCAGAGCCGGCTGCCTGCCGGCGCGACGGTCTCGCTCGGGCCGGATGCGACCGGTGTCGGCTGGGTGTACGAGTACGCGCTCGTCGATCGCACCGGGCATCACGATCTCGGGCAACTGCGCGCGCTCAACGACTGGTTCCTGAAGTTCGAGCTGAAGGCCGTGCCGGACGTGTCGGAAGTCGCGAGCATCGGCGGCATGGTGCAGCAGTACCAGGTCGTGCTCGATCCGGACAAGCTGCGCGCGTACGGCATCACGCAGGCGGAAGTCGCGACCGCGCTCGGCAACGCGAACCAGGCGTCGGGCGGCTCGGTCGTCGAGCTGGCGGAATCGGAGTACATGGTGCGCTCGACCGGCTACCTGCGCACGCTCGACGATTTCCGGCACGTGGTGCTGCGCACGACCGACGCCGGGACGCCGGTGCTGCTCGGCGACGTCGCGCGCATCCAGGTCGGCCCCGCGATGCGACGCGGGATCGCCGAGCTGAACGGGCAGGGCGAGGTGGCGGGCGGTGTCGTCGTGATGCGCTCGGGCAAGAACGCGCTGACCACGATCGATGCGGTGAAGGCGAAGCTGGCCGACCTGAAGCGTTCGCTGCCGCCCGGCGTCGAGATCGTCACGACCTACGATCGCTCGCAGCTGATCGAGCGCGCGGTGGGCAACCTGAAGGACAAGCTGATCGAGGAGTTCGTGATCGTCGGGATCGTCTGCGCGGTGTTCCTGTTCCATCTGCGCAGCGCGTTCGTCGCGATCCTGTCGCTGCCGCTCGGCGTGCTGGCCGCGTTCATCGTGATGCGCTACCAGGGCGTGAACGCGAACCTGATGTCGCTCGGCGGGATTGCAATCGCGATCGGCGCGATGATCGACGCGGCGATCGTGATGATCGAGAACGCGCACAAGCATCTCGAAGCGCACGACCACGCGCATCCCGGCGAGCCGATCACGGCCGCGCGACGATGGGAGCTCGTCGCGACGTCCGCCGCGGAAGTCGGGCCCGCGCTGTTCTTCTCGCTGCTGATCATCACGCTGTCGTTCATCCCGGTGTTTTCGCTGGAAGGGCAGGAAGGCAAGCTGTTCGCGCCGCTGGCGTTCACGAAGACCTACACGATCGCCGCCGCCGCCGGGCTGTCGGTGACGCTGGTGCCGGTGCTGATGGGCTATCTCGTGCGCGGCCGCATTCCGCACGAACACGCGAACCCGATCAACCGCGTGCTGATCCGCGTGTACCGGCCGCTGCTCGAAGCGACGCTCAGGCGCCCGTGGGTCGCGATCGGTGTTGCGGTCGTCGCGCTCGTGCTGACGGCCGTGCCGGTGTCGCGGCTCGGCGGCGAATTCATGCCGCCGCTCGACGAAGGCGACCTGCTGTACATGCCGACCGCGCTGCCCGGCATCTCGGCCGACAAGGCGAGCGAACTGCTGCAGCAGACCGACCGGCTGATCAAGACCGTGCCCGAAGTCGATACGGTGTTCGGCAAATCGGGCCGCGCAGACACCGCGACCGATCCCGCGCCGCTCGAGATGTTCGAGACGACGATCCGGTTCAAGCCGCGCAGCGCGTGGCGGCCCGGCATGACGCCGGAGAAGCTCGTCGACGAACTCGATCGCACGGTGAAGGTGCCGGGGCTGTCAAACGTGTGGGTGCCGCCGATCCGCAACCGGCTCGACATGCTGTCCACCGGCATCAAGACGCCGGTCGGCGTGAAGATTTCCGGGCCGGACCTGGCCGGGATCGACGCGATCGCGAAGCAGGTCGAGGCCGCGGTGAAGCCCGTGCCGGGCGTGACGTCCGCGCTCGCGGAACGGCTGAACGGCGGCCGCTACATCGACGTCGACATCGACCGGCTCGCGGCCGCGCGCTACGGGCTGTCGGTGGCCGACATCCAGTCGGTCGTGTCGTCGGCGGTCGGCGGCGACGACGTCGGCGAAGTGATCGCGGGGCGCGAGCGCTTCCCGATCAACATCCGCTACCCGCGCGAGGTGCGCGACTCGGTCGAGAACCTGCGGCAACTGCCGGTCGTCACCGCGCGCGGCGCGCAGATCCGCCTGGGCGACGTCGCGCGCATCGCGATCGCCGATGGTCCGCCAATGATCCGCAGCGAGAACGCGCGACTGTCCGGCTACGTGTACGTCGACATCCGCGGCACCGATCTGCAGAGCGCCGTGCGCGCGATGCAGCAGGCCGTCGCGCAGCAGGTCGCGTTGCCGCCGGGCTATTCGATCGCGTGGTCGGGGCAGTTCGAGTATCTCGAACGCGCGGCGGCCAAGCTGCGCACCGTCGTGCCGGTGACGCTCGTCGTGATCTTCGTGCTGCTGTTCCTCACGTTCGGCTCGGCGGCCGATGCGCTGCTGCTGATGTCGACGGTGCCGTTCGCGCTGGTCGGCGGCTTCTGGCTCGTGTGGGCGCTCGGCCATGCGGTGTCCGTCGCGACGTCGGTGGGCTTCATCGCGCTCGCGGGCGTGGCCGCCGAGTTCGGCGTCGTGATGCTGCTGTACCTGAAGGGCGCGCTGCAGCGCCGGCTCGATGCCGGCGAACCGCTCACCGATGCGCTGCTGCTCGACGCGATCCGCGAAGGCGCGGTGCTGCGCGTGCGGCCGAAGGCGATGACGGTCGCCGTCGTGCTCGCCGGCCTCGTGCCGATCATGGTCGGGCACGGCGCCGGTTCCGAAGTCATGCAGCGCATCGCCGCGCCGATGGTCGGCGGCATGGTCACGGCGCCGCTGCTGTCGATGTTCGTCATTCCCGCCGCCTGGCTCCTGCTGCAGCGCCGTCGCGCGCGAAGCATGGGCCGCGCGCGGCATTCCGAAGCAGTTCCTCACGGCACGAACGTGCCATCCATCCCAACCGGAGAATCCCGATGAAGAAGTTGATCACTGTTACCGTCGCTGCCGCCACCATTCTTGCTGCCGGCACGTTCGTCACCCCCGCCTTTGCAGCCGGCGACATGGCAGGCATGGACATGTCCGGCATGAAGATGTCGTCCGGCGGCATGGCCGAGTCGAATGCCGCGCTGACGGACGCCGAAGTGAAGAAGGTCGATGCCGCGACCGGCAAGATCACGCTGAAGCACGGCGCGCTCGACAACGTCGGGATGCCGCCGATGACGATGGCGTTCAAGGCGAAGGACGCAGCGATGCTCGAGCACGCGCATACGGGCGACAAGGTCAAGGTGCGGATCGAGAAGGTCGACGGCACGCTGACGATCGTCAAGCTGGTGAAGGCGTCCTGACCTGACGATGTGCCGGTGCGCAGCCCGTCCGCAAGGCGGGCCGCCGCACCGGCGCCGTGCGTACCGGGCCGGAAGCGGCGCGCGCGGCTGCGGTTGACGGTGCGCGACGGGGTTGAGCACCGCCGCGCACGGGATCGGCGCCATCATTTCAACAATACTTGAAATATCGAAATGATGGCGCTATCCTTCGCGCCATGGACTCCAATCTCGTCGTGCGCGCCCTGGGCGCGCTTGCTCATGAAGCGCGCCTGGCCATCTTTCGCGCGCTGGTGGTGGCCGGGCCCGAAGGGCTGCCGGCCGGTGCGATCGCGCAGCAGATCGGGCTGTCGCCATCGAGCCTGTCGTTCCATCTGAAGGATTTGTCGCATGCGGATCTGGTCACCGCGCGACAAGAAGGCCGGTTCATCTTTTACGCGGCGAATTTCGAATCGATGAGCGGGCTCATCGGGTTCCTGACCGAGAACTGCTGCGCTGGCGCGGCCTGTGGTGTACCGGCGGCGCCCGATTGCTGCGGAGGCGACGCATGACCGGCTCGGACGTTGCACGGCCGCAAGTCGCGGCGGCGCAGCCCGCCATCGGATTCTTCGAGCGCTACCTGACCGTGTGGGTGGCGCTCTGCATCGTGCTCGGCATCGCGCTGGGCCACGCGCTGCCCGGGCTTTTTCAGCATATCGGCCGCATGGAATACGCACAGGTCAACTTGCCCGTCGGGCTGTTGATCTGGGTGATGATCGTGCCGATGCTCGTCAAGGTCGACTTCGGCGCATTGCATGAGGTTCGGCAGCACGTGCGGGGGATCGGCGTCACGCTCGTCGTGAACTGGCTCGTCAAACCGTTTTCGATGGCGTTGCTCGGCTGGCTGTTCATCCGGCAGCTGTTCGCGCCGCTGCTGCCGGCCGACCAGATCGACAGCTATATCGCCGGCCTGATCCTGCTGGCCGCCGCGCCGTGCACGGCGATGGTGTTCGTGTGGAGCCGACTGACGGGCGGCGATCCGCTGTTCACGCTATCGCAGGTCGCGCTGAACGACAGCATCATGGTGGTCGCTTTTGCGCCGCTGGTCGGCCTGTTGCTGGGGATGTCCGCCATCACGGTGCCGTGGGCGACGCTGCTCACGTCGGTCGTGCTCTACATCGTCATCCCGGTGATCGTCGCGCAAGTGTGGCGCCGGCTGCTGCTCGCCAGGGGGCAGGCGGCGTTCGACCGCGCGATGGCGAAGATCGGTCCGTGGTCCATTGCCGCGCTGCTCGCCACGCTGGTGCTGTTGTTTGCGTTCCAGGGCGAGGCGATCCTGAAGCAACCGCTGGTGATCGCGCTGCTCGCGGTGCCGATCCTGATCCAGGTGTTCTTCAACGCAGCGCTCGCCTACGGGCTCAATCGCCTCGTCGGCGAGAAACACAGCATCGCGTGTCCGTCGGCGTTGATCGGTGCGTCCAATTTCTTCGAGCTGGCCGTGGCGGCCGCCATCAGCCTGTTCGGCTTCCACTCCGGCGCAGCGCTCGCGACCGTCGTCGGTGTGCTCATCGAAGTGCCGGTCATGCTGCTCGTCGTGCGCGTCGTCAACCGTTCGAAGGGCTGGTACGAGTGCGCGTGAAATCATTCAGGAATCCAGAGATGACCGACATCACGATCTATCACAACCCCGATTGCGGTACGTCGCGCAACACGCTGGCGATGATTCGCAACACGGGCGTCGAGCCCCGCGTCGTCCTTTATCTGGAAACGCCGCCGGGTCACGAAGCACTGCGCGCGCTGATCGCGGCGATGGGCATCCCGGTGCGCGACGTGCTGCGGCGCAAGGGGACGCCCTATGAAGCGCTCGATCTCGACAATCCGAAGTGGAGCGACGACGACCTGATCGGCTTCATGGTCACTCACCCGATCCTGATCAATCGCCCGATCGTCGTGACGCCGCTCGGCACTCGGCTGTGCCGTCCGTCAGAGCAGGTGCTCGATATCCTGCCCGATCCGCATAAGGGGCCGTTTGCGAAGGAAGACGGCGAAATCGTGATCGATGCGGAGGGCAAGCGTGTCTGACCGTCTGAACGATCTGCCGCAACTCGATGCCGTACTTTTTAGCGTACCGGACGCGAGCCGGCTGCAGCCCGCACAACCGTCGACGCATCCGCCTCGAATCGTCCTGCTCTATGGGTCATTGCGTACGCGCTCGTTCAGCCGGTTGCTGGTCGAGGAGGCGGCGCGGTTGCTGACGGCGACGGGTGCCGAAGCAAGGATCTTCAATCCGTCCGGCTTGCCGCTGCCTGACGATGCGCCTGACAACCACCCGAAAGTGGCGGAGCTGCGCGAGCTCGTGCAATGGTCGGAGGGCATGGTGTGGTGCTCCCCCGAGCGGCACGGCGCGATGACCGGCGTGATGAAATCGCAGATCGACTGGATTCCGTTGTCGGTCGGCGCGGTACGGCCGACGCAGGGCAAGACGCTTGCGGTCATGCAGGTCAGCGGTGGATCGCAGTCGTTCAACGCGGTCAACCAGATGCGCGTGCTCGGGCGCTGGATGCGCATGCTGACCATTCCGAATCAGTCATCCGTCGCGAAGGCGTTCATGGAATTTGGCGACGACGACAGGATGAAGCCGTCCGCGTATTTCGATCGGGTCGTCGACGTCATGGAGGAGCTGGTCAAGTTCACGCTGCTGACGCGCGACGTCGGCGTGTATCTGACTGACCGATACAGCGAGCGCAAGGAAAGCGCCGAGCAACTGTCGCAGCGTGTGAACCAAGCGCGCATCTGAGCCGCTTTCCGGCGTGCGGCGCGATGACGCTTCGTTCGCGCCGGGCAGCGGAATCGTGCCCGGCGCGTTCGTTGAGCAGGATCAACGCGCCAGCGTCAGGAACAGATACCCCGCATAGCCCGCGCCGTTCGCCAGCAACGCCCAGATCGCGAGCCCGCGTGCGCGTGCATTGAAGCGCAGCCATGCCGCCGCCGCGAGCGTGATGATCACGCCGGTCAGCACTTCGGGGCGCGGCTCCCACGGCGTCAGCATGATGCCGATCGCGGGCAGCAGCGTGCCCTGGAACACCATCGCGCCGGTGATGTTGCCGAACGCGAGGGTGTCCTTCTTGCGGCGGATCCACAGCACGCTGTTGACCTTCTCCGGCAATTCCGTCGCGATCGGCACGATGATCAGCGACAGCAGCAGCGCCGATACGCCGAGCACGTGCGACACGCCTTCCACCCCGTGAATGAAGCCCTTCGCGCCGCCGACCAGCAGCGCGACGCCGATGAGCAGTTGCAGCGCGATCGTCGCGAGGCTGGTCGGCATACCGAGGCGTGACAGGAACATCTTGTGCGGCGCCTCGGTGCCATGCCCGGCATCGACGAGCTGGTTCGATGCGCGGAACGTCATCACGACATACATCACGTAGATGCCGACCAGCATCGCCGCGAGCAGCGCGCGCACGGCCCAGTTGTGGTGCGGGACGAACATCGCGGCGGTGGCCAGCGAGAACGCGGCGAGGAAGTAGTTCATGTCGCGCACGAAGCCCGTGCGTTCGGGGGCGATCGTGCCGCGCAGCCCGCGCGAGCGGATCACGGCGAGCGTCATCAGGAAGGTGGTGAGCGTCGCGAGCATCAGCGGCGCGCCGAGAATCGCGCCGACGCCGATCTCCTCGTTCACGGCCTGGTTTGCCGTGCCGCCGGCGAGTGCGAGCAGCGGCACCATCGTTTCGGGCAACGCGGTGCCGACGGCGGCGAACAGCGAACCGGTGACGCCTTCGGAAATCTTCAGGCGTTCGCCGAGATGTTCGAGTGCGTTGGTGAAGACCTCGGCGGCGACGAGGATGACGAGCAGCATGAACGCCAGTTCGACAAACATGAAAGTCATGCGGCACCTCCGCAGGCATGCGCGCGGACGGCGGCGAAACGCGGGGAGAGGGCGGTGGGGAACATGGGGACTCCGTGGTCGGACGCTGACGAACCATGGCGCGTCCGACGACGTCCGACCAGGAACGACGCGATGCACCCATGGTCTCGCCAAGCCGATCAGGCTGATCGTGCCACGGCCGCAGGCCGAGTGTGTTGACACGATCGCTTTCCGGGGACGGAAAGCAGGCTACTCCCCAAAGACGAAGGGCAGTCTAGCCGAGCGGATTTCTTTCGGCAAGCCTTCATCTCAAAAAATATACCCCTCTCCCCTATAGGGGAAGCTTCCTGGGGATATACTCCCCCTCCCTATCCTGGAGTCTGCCGGCGATGAGCCATACCGTTCGTGAAAAACAGAAGCTGCTGAACCGCGTGCGCCGTATCAAGGGGCAGGTCGAGGCCATCGAGCGCGCGCTCGGGGAAGAGCGCGGCTGCAACGAGGTGCTGCAATTGATCACGAGTTGTCGCGGTGCGATGAACGGGTTGCTGGCCGTCGTGCTGGAAGACCACATTCGCGAGCACATGGTCGATGCACATGGGCCGGACGAGCACGAAGGCAGCGCGACCGAGCAGCTGATCGACGTGGTGCACAGCTATTTCAAGTAATCGGGGCGGAACATGGGCAATTTCACGAATGATGCGTTCGGCGCGGGGCACGACCATATCTTCCTCGGCGCTGCGCACGAGCAGAACGAGCGGCGGACGTGGATGGTGATCGGCCTGTGCTCGGCGATGATGGTGGCCGAGATCGTCGGCGGTACGCTGTTCGGTTCGCTGGCGCTCGTCGCCGACGGGCTGCACATGTCGACGCACGCGGGCGCGATGCTGATCGCCGCGCTGGCCTATACCTATGCGCGCAGGCATGCCGACGATCCGCGCTTCGTGTTCGGCACTGGCAAGCTGGGCGACCTGGCCGGGTTCACGAGTGCGATCGTGCTCGCGATGATCGCGATCCTGATCGGCTACGAGGCTGTCGCACGTTTGCTGGCGCCCGTTCCCATTCACTTCGGTGAAGCGATTCCGATTGCGGTGCTGGGGCTCGCGGTGAACCTCGCCAGCGTGTGGCTGCTGAGCGGCGACCATCACCATGCGCATGGTCACGGGCACGGTCATCATCATGGGCACGATGACGACGATGACCATCACGCGCATCACGATCACGGTTCGCACGCGGCCGCTCATCGCGACCACAACATCCGGTCGGCCTACGTCCACGTGATCGCCGACGCGGCCGTGTCGGTGCTGGCCATCGTCGGCCTGCTGCTCGCGCGTGCATTCGGCTGGGTCTGGATGGACCCCGTCGCGGGCATCATTGGCGCACTCGTCATCGCGAACTGGTCGTACGGGCTGATGCGCGATACGGGCGGCATCCTGCTCGACGTCAACGTCGACCGCAAGCTGGCGGAGCGCGTACGTCATGCGATCGAGGCGCTCGGCGACAAGGTCAACGATCTTCACGTGTGGCGCGTCGGCCCCGGCCATATGAGCGCGATCGTGTCGGTCGAGACCGTCGATGTGGCGCGCGACGCGCGCTTTTATCATGCACTGGTCGAAGGTTTCGACGGCGTGTCGCACGTGACCGTCGAAGTGATGACGCCTGCGAAGGCGGCCTGATCGTGGCCGTGAAATCGCCGTGTATCGAGCTGTGCGCGTTCGATGGCCGCACCGGATTCTGCGTGGGCTGTTTGAGAACGCGCGACGAGGCACGTGACTGGAAGAAACTGACCGACCATCGCCGGCACCAGATACTGAACGACCGTAATCGCCGCCAGGCGAAGATCCGGCGCGAGCCGGGGGAGTGAGGGCGTTCAGCGGTGGTGGTCGTCGCGCTTCGTTTGGCGTTGCATCGGCCGTCACACAGATGCGAGTTGCCAGGCGAGCGGCTTACCCTTCGGCGCCGCGCGGAAAATACAGCGCAAACGATGCGATTCTGCCAAGGACGTTCGTGGAGGGGGGCGATACACGTACCACCGCGACTCGTCGACGCGAATCTGCTCACTCCATGTGCCGGCCACTCATGGATGCCGACACGGTCGCCAAAATGGATAGGCAAGGGGCTGCGGAACTCGAGGACGCGATGTTGGACTGTCTGGCGACGAAACCTTCCGTAACAGTCGTGCCGCCGGAAGACTGCCCGTGCCTCTACGACCTGCGTGGGTTTCGCTTGATCTGGCAAGTCGTCTTCATTTTTGTCGTTGGAATTGCCGGGGCTTTGATTACGCTGAGACCGGTTCTCTTGCGAATCGCTATTCAAACGTTATGCCCGACGTCAAAATAGTCCCGTATTACCAACTGGTCTTGGCCGTCGTCGGCATATGCCTGGTTGTCGCGATTGCATGGATGTTCCTGCCAGCCGACGCGAGGAACGCGATCACGCTTTTCTCGCTCAAGAATGCGAAGGGCATGATCTTCACCATCACGTCGATCATCGTCGTGCTCTACGTCTGTCGGCTTGTCAGAAATATCGACCATTTCAGCCGAACGAAGCGCACAGGACTGGCGATCGTCGCGCTGGGCTTCCTGGCACTTTTCCATCTCGTCAATTTTCGCGGGATCACGACCGACGACACCGATTGCCAGCGATTCAACTACAACGCCAAGCTGAACGGCGGCATCAAGCAGATCGATGGCACAACCTATCTCGTCAACATCTGCGGCAGTGGCCGCAGCAGCAATGGCCATTTTACGGACCAGAACGAGCAGGTCAAAATCGTCGTGGCCGATGTGCACGGGTCGACCCTCGCGACACGGCTATTTTTCGTCTTTTGGGGCGGCCGGCCCGGCAATGATCCGATCGAGATTCACGACGGCAAGCTGACCTACTTCGACGCATCGGATGCGTACGACAGCACGCGGACGATCTCGATGCCGCCTACCACGATGGATTGGGTCGCGGCGAGAATTCCGCTTTCGCTGCGCTGATCCGAGCGCTGAAACACATCGTCGTCTCTGCGCGACATGTCGGCCCGGACCACATGAGTGCGATCGTGTCAGTCGAGCCTGCCGTCACGCCGATGCGAATCGCCGAGCGAACGGCTTACCCTTCGGCATCGCGCGGAAAATAAAGCGCAAACGTCGTGCGCCCGTCACGGCTTACGACCTCGACCTTGCCGCGATGCAGCTCCATGATCGACTTGACGATCGCGAGCCCGAGCCCCGCATTGCGCGCCGCGCCGTGCCGCGACGAATCGATGCGGTAGAAGCGCTCGAAGATCTTGTCGACCTGCTCGGGCGGAATCGCGGCGCCGCGATTCGTGACTTCGACGACCGCATACCCGGCTTGCGCGGAAACCGCCAGCTCGATCGTCGACGCGGCTTCCGCATGTTCGAGCGCATTCGACGCGAGGTTGCTGACGGCGCGCCGGAACAGCGTCGCATCGGCGACGACCGGCGCTTCGCCATGCACGTCGATGCGCATGCCGGCTTCGTCGGCCAGCGCCTGGAAATACGACGCGAGCCGGCGCAGCTCGCTGCCCGCGTCGAGCTCGGCGGTTTTCAGGTGCTGCCGCGCATTGTCGGTGCGCGCGAGAAACAGCATGTTCTCGATCATCCGCTGCAGCCGTTCGCATTCCTCGATGTTCGAATCGATCAGTGCTTCGTATTCCTCGGTCGTGCGCGCGCGCGACAGCGTGACCTGCGACGAGCTGATCACGTTGGCGAGCGGCGTGCGCATGTCGTGCGCGAGATCCGACGAGAATTGCGACAGCCGCACGAATGCGCGTTCGAGGCGGTCGAGCATCCGGTTCACCGACGTTGCGAGTTCGTGCAACTCGACCGGGCCGCCGCGCGCGTCGAGCCGTGCGTTCAGGTTGTGCGCCTCGATGCGCGACGTCTGCCGGCCGAGGCTCTCGACCGGGCGCAGGCCGCGCGACGCGACCGCGTAGCCCAGCGCGCCGACCAGCAGCGCGCCCACGGCCGCCGCGAGCCAGATGTCGACACGGTAGCTTTCGAGCAGCGACTGGCGATCGGTCGCCGTGCGCGCCAGCGCGACCTGGATCGCATCGCCGGACGGCAGCGTGGCACGTGCGTACACGCAACGCGACGTGCCGATGCCGGGCGGCGAACACGTGAACGGGCCTCTGGCTTCGCCGGCCGGATGCGGCGCCGAGATGACCGAGGTCAACGTATTGCCGGCTTCGTCGGAATGCTCGACGAGCGCGCGGTTCTGCGCATCGTAGATGCCGAGATACACGCCTGGGTGCGACAGCAGCACCTCATGAAACACGGCAGGATCGGCCCGCAGCGCGGCGATCGATCCGCTCGCGTGCGCGAGCTGCAGGAACTGGTTGAGCTTGCCGGAGATCTCGATGTCGTCGCGTCGCGTGAGTTCGGCGGACAGCGAGCGATACAGGTACGCACCGGTCAACGCAAACACGAGCGCGGCGACGACGGCGAACGCGAGCGTCAGCCGCCGCAGCAGCGAATACGAGCCGGGATGGCGCGTCACGAACGATCCTCGAGCACGTAGCCCATTCCGCGGATCGTGTGGATCAGCTTCTTCTCATGGGCGTTGTCGATCTTCGCGCGCAGGCGCTTGATCGCCGCATCGACGACGTTCGTGTCGCTGTCGAAATTCATGTCCCAGATCTGCGACGTGATGAAGGTGCGCGTCAGCACTTCGCCCTCGCGCTCGGCGAGCAGTTGCAGCAATGCGAATTCCTGTGCGGTCAGGTCGATGCGGGTGTCGGCACGCCGCACGCGGCGGCGGATCAGGTCGACTTCGAGATCGGCGACATGCAGGATGTCGCGCACGTTGCGTGGCGCGCGTCGCAGCAGCGAGCGGATGCGTGCCAGGAACTCGGCATACGCGAACGGCTTGAGCAGGTAGTCGTCGGCGCCCAGTTCGAGCCCGGCGACCTTGTCCTCGATCGCCTCGCGCGCCGTGAGCAGCAGCACGGGCGTCTGCTTCTGTGCGCGCAGCCGCTTGAGCACCTCGAAACCATCCATTTCCGGCAGCATCACGTCGAGCACGACGAGATCGAAATCCTCGTGCAGCGCGAGGAACAGACCGTCCTTGCCGTTTTCCGCGACGTCGACCGTGTAGCTCGCCTCCATCAGCCCTTTCCGGAGGTACGACGCCATCTTGGGTTCGTCTTCGACTATCAGTATCCGCATGGTGAGGCAGGCCGTCCGTGATTCATCCGTGATTCCAGCCGGTCAGTGTAACGCGTGAGCTTACGGCGCCGCGCGTGCGCGAAGGATGATCGCCGGATGACGGAATTGTCATGAAGCGTGTGCGTTGCGCCGCTCGCGGTTCATGAAAATTCCGTCATGTTTCGGCCATGTCGTCGTCACCGCGGCGGCGATAAGCTGCGGCCGTCTTGTCCCCGGAGCGCGCCGTCGCGGCGCCGCACCGGCCCATCCGGTCGTTGCCTGCCTGATTCCGCATCCATGTCGTACTGGCGCAAATTCCTCCTCGTCGTGCTGCTGGCGCTGAGCCTGCCGATCCAGTCGTTCGCGACCGTGTCGATGGCATGCGCAGGCACGGGCACGGTCGTTGCCATGCCGCACGCGGAAGATGGGGCAAGCGCTGTCGAGGCAATGCCACATGCAATGCTGGGCGTGCAGGGTGGCCAGCATGAGCGTCAGCACGAACACGCCGATCATGCGCGACATGCACAGCCGTGCTCCGCGTGCGGCTCCTGTTGCCTGGGCAACAGCATGGCGGATCTCCCCGCGATGTCCGTTGCGCCGGGTATCGGCGTCACGATCATCTCTTTCGCGCCGACGCCCGTCGTCGTGTCGTTCCTGACCGGCGGCATCGACCGGCCGCCGCGCCGGCTTCTCGTCTAGCTCCTGCCCGCGGCCCCGACCGGCCGCGCTCCGCAATCCGCTCCGGCGGCGGCGTTACGCCCGCCGGACGACTCACGACGAGACCCACTCATGCGATTGATTACTGCGGCGCTGCTTGGCGCGGCGGCCCTCGTGCCGTCGCTCGCGCCTGCGCAAACCCCGCTGCCTGATCCGGCGGACGCCACTGCGGCGGTGCCGGATGTCACCGTGACGTCCGTGTTCGACGGCTACCGGCCGTATCGGGACGACGAAGGCCCGGGCTGGAAACAACTGAACCGGGACGTGATGGAGCGGCCCGCGAAAGCACGTACGACCGGCGGCGTGCCCGGAAGCGGCGCCGCGCACTCGAAGCACGGAGGCGCCGCGCAATGACGATGCTTGCGATATCGCCGAGGATCGGTGCGGCGGCGGCCGTGCTGGCTTTCCTTGCGGGCTGCACGACGTTCTCGAAGGATGGCGGATTCGACGCGGTGTCGTCCGCCGCGTCAGAACGCATCGGCAAAGACGCAGTCGTGGTCAAGACCGACGCCGACCGCGAAGCCGTCGACAGGCGCACGAAGGAACTGCTGGCCAGGCCGCTGTCGATGGACGATGCGGTGCAGGTCGCGCTGCTGAACAACCGTGGCCTGCAGGTGTCGTATGCGGAACTGGGGTTGTCGGAAGCCGATCTCGTCCAGGCCGGCCGGCTGCCGAACCCGCGCTTCGCTTTCAGCCGCACCCGCGCCGGCGACGGCGAGCTGACGCTCGGCCGCACGTTCTCGGCGAACGTGTTCGCGCTGCTGACGATGCCGCTCGCGACGAACATCGAGCGCCGCCGCTTCGAGCAGACCAAGCTCGAAACCGCCGACGCGATGCTGAAGGTGGCGGCCGACGCGCGCCGCGCATACGTCGAGGCCGTCGCCGCCGAGCAGGCTGCGAACTATGCGCAACAGGTGCGCGATGCCGGGAGCGCGGCCGCCGAACTCGCGCTGCGCATGCGGCAGGCCGGCAACTTCAGCCGTCTCGATTACGCCCGCGAGCAGGCGTTCCACGCCGATGCGGTTGCGCAGCACGCGAAGGCGCGCCAGCAGGCCGTGGCCGCGCGCGAGAAGCTCACGCGCGCGATGGGGCTGTGGGGCGAACGCACGCGGTACGCGCTGCCTGAGCGCTTGCCCGACCTGCCGAAGGCGCGGCCGAACCTGCCCGATCTCGAGCGGTTCGCGATGAGCAACCGCTTCGACATCCAGGCCGCGAAACTGCAGACGCAGGGCGTCGCGTCGTCGCTCGGCCTGAGCAAGGCCACGCGCTTCGTCAATGCGGTCGATCTCGGCTACGTGAACAACTACGAGACCGGCAAGGGGCACGAGCACGGCTACGAGATCAGCGTCGAGATTCCGCTGTTCGACTGGGGCGGCGCGAAGGTCGCGCGGGCCGAGGCCGTCTACATGCAGTCGGCGAACCGGCTCGCGAAAACGGCCATCGATGCACGCTCCGAAGTGCGCGAATCGTATGCGGCGTACGTGACGAGCTACGACGTCGCGACGCACTATCGCGACGAAGTCGTGCCGCTGCGCAAGACGATCTCCGACGAACTGCTGCTGCGCTACAACGGGATGCTCGCGAGCGTGTTCGAGCTGCTGACCGATGCGCGCGAACAGGTCGGCGCGGTCAACGGCTACATCGATGCGCTGAAGGATTACTGGCTCGCCGAAACCGATCTGCAGATGGCCGTCGGGGGCCGGCTGCCGACCGAGAGCGCCACGCCGCGCTCGACGCAATCCGTCGAACCCGCATCCACTTCAAACACCGCCGCTGCGCCGCAGCCGGCATCCACCCCCGCGGCGCAACCGATGCCCGCGACGCAAACGCATCCGGAAGGTCATTGACATGGTGTCCCGTCGACAATTTCTCAGCGGCTCGGGCGCCGCGCTGCTGGGCGCCGCGATGGTCAGCAAGGCCGGCGCCGCGTCGCTGCCCGAAGCGCCCACGATGGCGAAAGCCGCCACGCAGCCGCCGCTCGTGCCGCCGAACGGCCGCCCGTACACGCCCGTCGCGACGCTGAACGGCTGGTCGCTGCCGTGGCGGATGAAGAACGGCTGGAAGGAGTTCCACCTGACGGCCGAGCCCGTCGTGCGCGAGATGGCGCCCGGCATGAACGCGCACCTGTGGGGCTACAACGGCCAGTCGCCGGGCCCGACGATCGAGGCCGTCGAAGGCGACAAGGTGCGCATCTTCGTGACCAACCGGCTGCCCGAGCACACGACGATCCACTGGCACGGGCTGCGGCTGCCGAACGGGATGGACGGCGTCGGCGGCCTCACACAGCCGCATATCCCGCCCGGCAAGACTTTCGTCTACGAGTTCCAGCTCGAATCGCACGGCACGTTCATGTATCACCCGCACGCCGACGAGATGGTGCAGATGGCGATGGGGATGATGGGCATGTTCATCGTGCACCCGAAGGACCGCGGCACGATGCCGGTCGATCGCGACTTCGTGTTCCTGCTCGCCGCGTACGACATCGATCCGGGCAGCTACACGCCGCGCGTGAACGAGATGACGGACTTCAACATGTGGACCTTCAACTCGCGCGTGTTCCCGGGCATCGATCCGCTGCCGGTGCGCGCGGGCGACCGCGTGCGGATCCGGTTCGGCAACCTGACGATGACGAACCACCCGATCCACCTGCACGGCTACAGCTTCGAAGTCGCGGGCACCGACGGCGGCTGGATTCCGCCGGCCGCACGCTGGCCGGAAGTGACGGCCGATGTCGCGGTGGGCCAGATGCGCGCGATCGAGTTCACCGCCGATCGTCCGGGCGACTGGGCGTTCCATTGCCACAAGTCGCATCACACGATGAATGCGATGGGCCACCAGGTGCCGAACCTGATCGGCGTGCCGCAGAAGGATCTCGCGAAGCGCATCGGCAAGCTCGTGCCCGACTACATGGCGATGGGCAGCACGGGCGGCGCGATGGGCGGGATGGAGATGCCGCTGCCCGACAACACGCTGCCGATGATGACGGGCACGGGCCCGTTCGGGCCGCTGGAGATGGGCGGCATGTTCACGGTCTGCAAGGTGCGGCAGGGGCTCGGCCGCAACGACTATCGCGATCCGGGCTGGTTCCGGCATCCGAAGGGCACCGTCGCGTACGAGTACACCGGCGAACTGCCGGACGGCTGAGCAGCAGCATGCGGCGGCTGCGCACAGGCGGCCGCCGGTTTCATTTCATTCACTGGGGAGTCGACACGATGAAGAAGGGACTGGTTTCGATGGCAATCGGGTGTGCGCTGGCGTTTTCCGGCGCGTCGTACGCGGCCGGCGACATGGCCGGCATGGACATGAGCGGCGGCGCGCAGCAGGAAGCCGCAGCGAAAGAGGGCATGTCGCACGGCGAAATCCGCAAGGTCGACACGGCCGCCGGCAAGCTGACGATCAAGCACGGCCCGCTGGAAAACCTCGGGATGGACGCGATGACGATGGTGTTCAAGGTGAAGGACCCGGCGATGCTGTCGCAGGTGAAAGCCGGCGACAAGATCGATTTCGTCGCGGAAGACGTGGACGGCGCGCTGACCGTCGTCGAGCTGAAGAAGCCGTAACGCGGAGCGTGAGCATGAAGATCCCGAACCTCACGCGGCTGGCCGCGATCGTTGCGACCGGCGCGATCGTCGCGGCCGCGCCGATCGCGGCATCCGCGCACGGCAAGCTGGAAAGCGCCGCACCGGCGACGGGCAGCACGGTCGACACCGCGCCCGACACGTTGCGGCTCACCTTCAACGAAGACCTCGAACCGGCGTTCAGCTCGGTGAAGGTGTCGGACGCGAACGGCAACGCCGTCACGCAGGAAAAGGCGAAGGTCGATGCGGCGAACCCGCGCGTGATGACCGTCGCGCTGCCGAAGCTCGCGCCCGGCGCGTACACGGTGCAGTGGGCGGCGATGACGGCCGACGCACATCGCACGAAGGGCACCTACACGTTCAGGGTGAAGGGGTGAACGACGGCGTCATCGGTCTCCTGCGGCTCGTGTCGGTGGCGATCCAGAACGCCGGGTTTGCCGTCGTCATCGGCGCGCTGCTCGGCAGCCACTGGCTCGCGCGCGGCGCGTCGGCGTGGCAGCACGGGATCGGGCGGCGGCTCGTCGCGACGCTGCGCAGCGCGTCCGTCGTCTCGCTGGTCGCGAGCGTCACCGCGTTCTGGGCGCATTGCGCGCTGATGAGCGAGGTGTCGTTGCTCGAAGCGGGGCCTGCCGTCTGCTCGATGCTTGCGGGTACCGGGTTCGGTCATGCGTGGCTGGCCGGTGCGGCGTTCATGCTCGTCGTCGTGGTGTTGTCGTTCGTCAGGCGCGCGAACGCGTCGCGCTTGCCGTTCGCGATGTGGGCCGCGCTCGCCTGCGTCGCGCTCGCGCGCAGCAACGGCGGGCATCCGGTGGATGCCGGCGTGTTCAGCGTGCCGGTGTGGATCGACTGGCTGCATCTGCTGGCGATCAGCGCGTGGGTCGGGCTCGTGCTCGTGACGGCATTCGGCGTGATGCCGAGGCTTGCCGCGATGCCCGCGAGCGAACGCACGACCGGCGCATCGTTCGTGCAGTCGCTTTCCGATGCATCGACCTACGCATTGATCGTGCTGTTCGCGACCGGCGCGTACAACGGCTGGCGCGGCGTCGATACGCCCGCCAACCTGCTCGCGTCGACGTACGGGCAGATCCTGCTGCTGAAGCTCGCGCTCGTGCTGATCGCGGCGGCGCTCGGCGGGCACAACCGCTTCTTCGGGATGCCGAATCTGTTGGCCGCGCTGAAGAATCCGGCTGCCGCGATGCCGGCCGGTTCGTTGAAGCGGTTCGGCACGGTGTTGCGGATCGAGGCGGCGGTGCTCGGCGGCGTGTTGATGGTCGCGGCCGTGCTCGTGTCGAGCGCGTTGCCGGGCACGGTGTAGCGCGGCGCCGCGACGCTGCGGCAGCGAGGGCTCGCGGGGGAATCGTCAAGGGGCGAGGCGTTTTTTCATCAGACGATTTCCCCGCTTTTCAAGGGGCAAACGTGCGGTTGATGGCGATCGCGCCACGATAAAAATAGTTACATATACCTGTCTTTCGATTACCAAAAACTGTCATTGAGCGCCGCTAAGCTTTCGCCACCCTCACAACCGGGATTCCCCGTCATGCGCTCGACAATCCGCCTCATCACCCCGCTATTGCTGCTCCCGACGCTCGCCGCGCCGGTTTTCGCCGCCACTGCCGCGCCCGTCAGCCCGAACTGCGGCGGCAGCACGACGCCGATCGCCGATATCCAGGGGCCGGGCGCGCCGTCGCCGCTCGCCGGCCAGAACGTGTCGATCGAAGCCGTCGTCACCGCTGATTTCGGCGGCACGGACGGCTTCGGCGGCTTCTTCGTCCAGCAGGCCGACGCGCAGCGCCGCAACCAGCCGGGCGTGTCCGAAGGCCTGTTCGTCTATGCGCCGAAGGTGCGTGCGAAAGCCGGCGACCTCGTGCACGTGACGGGCAAGGTCGAAGAGAAGTACGGCCAGACGCAGCTCACGCAGTCGGGTGCGATCGCGGTGTGCGCGAACAACCAGACCGTCACGCCCGCGACGCTCACGCTGCCGGTCGACAGCCCGAACGCGTTCGCCGCGTATGAAGGGATGCTCGTGCGCCTGCCGCAGACGCTGAACGTCACCGACAACTACGAGCTCGGCCGCTACGGCAGCGTGATGCTCAGCAACGGCCGCCTGCGCACGCCGACGAGCGTCGTGCCGCCCGCCCAGGCGCAGACGCAGATCGATGCGAACGCACGCAATCGCCTGGTTCTCGACGACGGCTCGAACAAGCAGAACCCCGCCACGGTGCCGTACCCGGCGCCGGGCCTGTCGGCCGCGAACACGCTGCGCGCGGGCTACACGGTGCGCGACATCGAAGGCGTACTCGAAGTGCGTTACGGCGCATGGCGCGTGCAGCCGCTGCCGGGCGCGGCCGTGCCGGCATTCGAGGCGCGCACGAACCCGCGCACCAACGCACCGGCGCGCGATCCGAAATCGAACCTGCGCGTCGCGTCGTTCAACGTGCTGAACTACTTCAACGGCAACGGTCTCGGCGGCGGCTTCGACGATCCGAACAACCGCGGCGCGAAGAACTTCCAGGAATTCCAGCGCCAGGAAGCGAAGATCGTCAGCGCGCTGAAGGCGATCGACGCCGACGTGATCGGCCTGATGGAAATCCAGAACAACGGCTACGGCGAACTGAGCGCGGTGCGCCAGCTCGCGGCGAAGCTCGGCAACAACTGGCGCGTCGTCGATCCGGGCGTGTCGCGCCTCGGCGGCGATGCGATCACGGTCGCGATGATCTACGACAGCCGCAAGGTCGAACCGGTCGGCCGTGCGGCCACGCTCGCGATCGACGACAAGAACCGCCAGCCGCTCGCACAGTCGTTCCGGCTGATCAACGGCAACAAGCAGTCGCTGACGGTGGCCGTGAACCACCTGAAGTCGAAGAACTGCCCGGATGCCGCGAACGACGATCTCGACCAGGGCGACGGCCAGGGCTGCTGGAACCCGACGCGCACGCGCGCGGCGGCGAAGGTGGCCGACTGGCTCGCCGGCAACCCGACGGGCGTCGCAGGCCAGGGCGTGCTGCTGATCGGCGACTTCAACAGCTACACGTACGAAGACCCGATCCGCACGCTCGAATCGCGCGGCTACCGCAACCTCGTCGCGCGCTGGATCGGCGCGAATGCGTACAGCTACGTGTACAACGGCGAAGCCGGCTATCTCGATCACGCGCTCGCGACGCTGCCGCTCGCATCGCACGTAAAGGCCGTGCACGAATGGCACATCAACGCGGACGAGCCGCTCGCGCTGCAGTACACGCTCGCGTACAAGTCGGCGGAGCAGCAGAAGACGTTCTACGCGCCGGATGCGTATCGCTCGTCGGATCACGATCCGGTGCTGATCGATATCGCGCTGCCGGGTGGCGGGAAGTAATGGCGGATTGAACGCGGAAGAAGCGCGGCGTGCGGCGAGGCTGCACGCCGCGCTTCATTTCGACCACGCAAGCCGGTCGGGGCGCGGGTAAATAATTCCGCCGAATTTTTCGGGAATTAGTGAAATCGGTATTTTATGGATGGCGTGATGCGGATAAGCGCATCGATTGAAGAATGGTTGAAGTGACTTGAATCATTGGATGGCGGACTATGCATGCCGTCACGCTGAATTAATCGATCTCGGATAATTAAAATGAAAGAAAAATCCCGGCGATCTGAAGGCTTTCGAGGCGCTTCATTAATACGGGAAAGGATTCAAGGTCACTCCGGAAAGGCATGGGATTCGGCGGATTATTGCCGGCAAAGCGTGCAATGCGTGAATAATCCCGCTTTCTTTCAATTGCCAGACACTGTCCGCCGTTAGCATCATTGCGGGATTTTTAATATCCGAATGATCTTTGACAACGCGGCGCAGCACCGCCTATTTTTGTGTTGTCGTAAATTTGGGTCATATAAAAGTTGTCCAAACTGCAGGGGGCGTCCGAGCACCATTCTCGCCAGCAGTTTGCTGTGTCTGTATCAAGTTCAGTCTCTTAGAAGTCCAATCCCCAACCGCCGACTGCCGACCGTGCAACGCGAGTGGCGGGTCGGTCTGCGCGTTTCGCAGGCGTTGGCGGCCTTTGTGAAGCGGTATCCGAATCAAAGGACAGAGATGAAACCAGACAGGAGCTGTACCGGCAGCCGCCGTGGCCGTCACGGCCGGTTGGCCGGGCTAGGTGCATTGACCGTCATGACTCTGGCGCTCGCGGCATGCGGCGGAGACGATTCGTCGTCCGTCGGTGCGTCGAGCCTCGCGCAGGCCACCGCCAGCCAGCAGGCCAGCGCGCAACAGGCGGCCGGGCAGACGCCGGCCAACCAGCCGTACGTCGACCCGGTCGCGTATTCGATGAATGCGACCGACGGCCTTGCACCCGGGCAGGTGTCCGAGAAAACGGCCGTCATGCACTACCAGTGGAAGAACGGCGGCACGACCGTCAACTACACGACGACCACCGGCCACCTGACCGCGCAGGACGCGAGCGGCAATGCGGAAGCGTCGATGTCGTACGTCGCGTACACCGCGCCGAGCACGAACGGCAAGCCGCGCCCCGTCACGTTCGTCTATAACGGCGGCCCCGGCTCGTCGTCGATCTGGCTGCGGCTCGGCTCGTTCGCGCCGACCCGCGTGGCCACGCCCGATCCGCTGTTCGGCAGCAACTGGCCGAACTATCCGCTCGTCGACAACGCCGAAAGCCTGATCGACACCACCGACCTCGTGTTCATCGACCCGCCCGGCACCGGGCTGTCGGAAGCCGTGTTGCCGAACACCAACCAGAAGTACTGGGGTTCCGATGCGGACGTGAACATCATGCGCGACTTCATCCAGCGCTACCTGAACGTCAACAGCCGCAGCACGTCGCCGATCTACCTGTACGGCGAATCGTACGGCACGCCGCGTACCGACATGCTGGCGCTCGCGCTCGAATCGGCCGGCGTGCACCTGACGGGCATCGTGCTGCAGTCGTCGATCCTGAACTACTTCGCGGATGCGGTGGAAGCCGTGGCGATCACGCAGTCGACGGAGGGGCTGCTGCTCGAGACCGATACCGTGGCCGGCTACTTGCCGGGCTATGCGGCGGTCGCGGCGTACTTCAACCAGGTGTCGCCGGCGCCGGTGAACCAGGGGCTGTACGCATTCCAGACGGAACTGTTCACGACGCTGATCTACAACCAGCTGCAGAAGTACTCGCAGTCGTGGGTGTTGAGCCAGCTCGGCATTCCGGATGCGCTCGGCACGCCGGTGTTCCCGAGCGATGCGACGCTGAAGCTGTGGTCGATTCCGTCGAGCCTCACGCAACAGGCGCTGCGCGGCTACTTCAACGCGAATCCGTTCGGCACGAGCCTGCTGCCCGGGACGACGATCGGCCGGTATGACGGACGCGTGTCGTTGCCGAACTCGGATCCGCGTCTGCAGAACGACGGCGACCCGTCCGACATCCTGATTTCGCAGCCGTTCACGAACGCGCTCGCGACGCAGATGCCGGATTACCTCGGCTACACCGCTCCGAACGCGACGTACCTGCCGCTGAACGACAACATCATCGGCGTCTGGGACTTCACGCACGACGGCCAGCCGATGCCCGACACGATCCCCGATCTGCTCGGCGCGCTGCAGCTCAACCCGAAGCTTCGCGTGCTCGCGGAGAATGGCTACCACGATCTCGCGACGCCGTTCTTCAACACCGAGAAGCAACTCGCGCGGCTGCAGACGGTGAAGGGCTTCAATCCGAAGCTGCAGGTGAACTTCTTCCAGGGCGGCCACATGATCTACCTGGACGACGTCGCCCGTCCGCAGATGAAGCGGGACCTGAAGACGTTCTACAAGGGTGCGCGGATTCCGACGGCGCTGACGCTGCACACGCTGCCGCCGCCGTGGCCGGATGAAAACCCGCCGAGCGTACCGACCGGCAGCGTCCCCGGCGCGACCGCCGCGACGACGCTGGCGACGGCTCCCTGAGCGGCCCTGAGCGACGGACTCCTTGTCAAAGGAACCCTCTATTCATCCATTGAATGCGAGTGATTATGTCCCTAATCAATTTGATGCGGCGTATGTCTCCGTTGATCGTCCTCGGTGCCGTGATGAGCAGTGCCTACGCGTTGCCGCCGCAGGCGGTGGCGCCGGTGAAGCTGCCGCACGGCGGGCGCGGTGTCGACGGTCCGTTCTTTCCCGCCACGAAAGCGGCGCCGGTGTTGCCGTCGACCGGCGCGACGCTGCAGCAGCAGGCGCAGCAGCGTGTCGATGCGAGGCTCGGCGCCAATACGGTGCTGAGCAACGGCGCGGCGGTGACGAAGGCGCAGGCGCAGAGCAGTGGCCTGGGTTTCGTGTCGAAGCACTTCGACGAGATCGATGCGAAGCACACCGGCCGCGTGACGATGAGCGATGTGCGGCAGTTCATCCAGCAGCGGCAGGTGCAGGCGCAGCAGGAACAGCAGGACGAGTGACGTAGCAGGCAGGGCGGCGGCCGGTGCGGACTCCTTCGCACCGGCCGCCGGAAGGTGAACGACAGGGCGAGCGACAGGCGCTAGATGGCCTGGCGCGCGTAGCGCTTCGCGGTGGCGGACGGCAGTTCGCCGAACATCGCGCGATAGTCCTGCGCAAAACTGCTCAGGTGCCAGAAGCCCCACTTGGTGGCCGCGGTCGTCACCGAGTCGCCGAGCCGCAGCTCGCGGCGCACGTGGTTCAGCCGCACGGCCCGCAGGTAGGCGATCGGGTTCAGGTTCAACGTGTCCTGGAATGCGTATTGCGCGGTGCGCCGGCTGACGCCGAGCTCCACGCACAGCTCGGCGATCGACAGCGGGCAGGTCGATGCATCCTGCAGCCGCTCCCGCACCGCATTGACCAGCGACCAGTATTTCGTCGGGCGCACGATCTGTGCGCCGGCGTCCGGCGTGGCGGCCGTCATTACTTCCGAGATCGCGTACAGCACGGTGCGTTCGAGCAGTTCGATCCTGTCCTGCGTCGTCACGTCGTCGATGCGCGTGGTTTTTGCGGCGGCGGCGAGCGTCTGGCGCAGCAGGTCGCGCAGATGGTCGGCCACATAGGTCGCCATCGGGATCACCGGTGAATGGGTTCGGGCACGCAGCGACGCGGCCACCGTGCGCAGCGCCTGCGTCGACAGGTTCTCCGGCTCGATCTCGACGTTCACGAGCAGATGCCGGTCGGGCGAATAGAACTCGAACTGCGGCTGGCTTGAGAACACGTGCAGGCTGTCGCGCCCGCTTTTTTCGCCGCACAGGCGCGCATGGCCTTCCAGTTCCAGCGGCACGGCCACGGCGATCCGCTCCGACGGCACCGCGCCTTGCTGCAGGATGACCTTGTCGAGATCCTCGACCAGCAGCTTGATGCCGCCCAGCGACATGATCGACGACGAGCCATGAAACAGACCGCTCGAGATCTGCGTGTAGTTCATGTTCCAGCCGTCGAACGAGCGCGCCTGTTCCTCCACGTCGGTGAACGCGCAGAACGCGACCGTTCGCGCGAACAGCGGGTCGCCGGAGAAATCGCTCGGGTGGGCAGGCGGCGTCATCGGGGGCGGGAAGGGGCGGACCGGATCGATTCATTGTAGCCGCTCGTCGCGCCGGTCAAAAAGCGCCGGACGGGTGTCCCTTCGCCAAAACCCTAACTTGCCGAAATCCGATAGTGGAAAACCTTTCGGCACCCTATCTTTGGCACCAATACGACGCTGGAGAGACGGTGATGGAACTTCCCCGTGGCGGATTCTGGAGAAACTGGGTCGGCAATCAGTCGTGCGTGGCCGCGCACCTGGCGTCGCCGACCCGCGAGGCCGAGATCGCGGAGCTGGTGCACACCGCGACGCGGCAAGGCAAGCACGTGCGGTGCGCCGGGTCGGGGCACTCGTTCACGCCCGTCGTGGCCACCAGCGGCCTGCTGCTGTCGCTGCAGGACTATCAGGGCATCGTGGAGGTCGACGAAGCGCGCAAGCGCGTGACCGTGAAGGCCGGCACCAGGATCAATGCGGTGACGCGCCACCTGAAGGCGCTCGGCCTGTCGCTCGTCAACCAGGGCGACATCGATTCGCAGGCGATTGCCGGTGCGTTGGCCACCGGCACGCACGGCACGGGGACGACGCTGAGCAACCTGTCGTCGCAGGTCGTCGGGATGCGCATCGTGCGTCCGGATGGCTCGATCATGACCGTGAGCGACCGGCAGGACCTCGACCTGCTGCATGCGACGCAGGTCAACATCGGGATGTTCGGCGTGGTGTCGGAGATCACGCTGCAGGTGACCGATGCGTTCTGGCTGCACGACCGCGTGTGGCGCGAGGACTTCGACGCGCTGATGGCGCAATACGACGACCTGGCCGCGAAGCACCGGCATTTCAGCTTCTTCTGGTGCCCGACCTCCGCCAGCCGCGATCTCTACTGCCTGCCCGACACCACGAAGGTATCGAACTCGAAGAAGGACTACGACGTGTGCGAGATCAAGGTGATGGATGTCACCGACGCGCGCACGTTCCATGAAAGCGAGCACGAGAAGATCGCCTACAGCTCCGAGGTGTACGCGATCCACTACGTGCCGAACTTCCACGAGCTCGAGTACGCGGTGCCCGCGCAACACGGCAAGGAGGCGCTGCGCCGCGTGCGCGAGCTCATCCTCACGAAACACCGCGACTGCATTTTCCCGGTCGAATACCGCTTCACGAAGGGCGATCCCGCGTGGATCAGCCCGTTCAATCACCAGGACAGCGTCACCATTTCATGCTCGGGCGGCCCGAACGGCGTCGACTACTGGCCGTTCCTGAAGGACGTCGACACGATCCTGCGCGATTACGGCTCGCGTCCTCACTGGGGCAAGCTGCATTTCACGAACCGCGAAGACGTCGATCGCTGGTTCCCGAAGGCCGAAGCGTTCCGCGCGCTGCGCCGCAGCGTGGACCCCGAAGGCGCCTTCCTCAACGATCACCTGCGGACGCTGTTCAGTTGAGCAGGCCGAACGAACCAGACTGGAGAACGAAACATGAATGTCAAGATTGACGGCCGCCTGGCCGGCAAGGTCGCCATCGTGAGCGGCGGCGCCGGCGGCTGCGGCGGCGCGGCGTCCGAACTGTTCGCCGCGCAGGGCGCGAAGGTCGCGATCATCGACCGCGACGGCGATGCCGCCGAAACGCTCGCATCCCGGCTGCGCGACGCGGGCCTTCAGGCGATCGGCCTCGGCGCCGACGTGTCGAAACAGGCCGAAGTCCAGCAAGCCGTGAACGTCGCGCGGGATCAGTACGGCAACGCGGACATCCTGTTCAATCACGCCGGCACGCTGATCGTCAAACCGTTCCTCGACATCGAGGAGTCGGAATGGGACTGGCTGATGGGCGTGAACGTGAAGAGCATGTTCCTGATGACGAAAGCGGTGCTGCCGCAGATGCTGGAGAAGGGGCGGGGCAGCATCGTCTGCACATCGTCGATATCGGCGGTGTGCGCGACGCCGGGCGAGGTGCTGTATGACGCGACCAAGGGCGCGTGCCACATGTTCGCGCGGGCGATCGCGGTCGAGTATCGCGACCGCGGCATTCGGTGCAACGCGCTCGCGCCGGGATTCATCCGCACGCCGCACGGGATGCGCGAACTCAGGGACCTGCAGGCGATGGGCGTCGACGCGACCGAGGCGGCGATCGCGGTTCAGCAAGGCCGGCTGTGCGAGCCGTCGGAAGTCGCCGCTGCCGCGCTGTTCCTTGCTTCCGACGAGTCGAGTTTCGTCAACGGCACGCATCTGTTCGTCGACAACTGTTTCTCCGCCGTCTGATTGTCGATGTTCGCAAGAAGTCGAAGGGCAGGCTGCACGCCTGCCTGATCGGCAAGTTCCGTCGAAGGTGTCGCAGCGATGCGGCCCTTCGATTTTTTTTGCGCGCCCGGCGCGCGGTGTCCTAGCGGAATGTCGGAATCCTTCTAGCTGAACGGGGGGCGCGTCTGATGGAATGCGAAGGCCGAAACACCATGCAGCCGGCAAGCCGCGGTCAGTCATTCACTCTCAACTGGTCAATCATCATGTTCAACCGCACCACCAGCACCGTCGCCAACGTCGATCCGGAACTTTTTGCCGCGATCGAGCAGGAAAACCGCCGCCAGGAAGATCACATCGAGCTGATCGCGTCGGAAAACTACACGAGCCCGGCCGTGATGGCTGCGCAGGGTTCGCAACTCACGAACAAGTACGCGGAAGGGTATCCGGGCAAGCGCTACTACGGCGGCTGCGAATACGTGGACGTGGTCGAGCAACTGGCGATCGACCGCGTGAAGCAACTGTTCGGCGCGGAAGCGGCGAACGTGCAGCCGAACTCGGGTTCGCAGGCGAACCAGGGCGTGTTCTTCGCGATGCTCAAGCCGGGCGACACGATCATGGGCATGAGCCTCGCGCACGGCGGCCACCTGACGCACGGCTCGCCCGTGAACATGTCGGGCAAGTGGTTCAACGTGGTGAGCTACGGCCTGAACGAGAATGAAGACATCGACTACGAAGCCGCCGAGAAGCTCGCGCAAGAACACAAGCCGAAGCTGATCGTCGCGGGCGCGTCGGCGTTCTCGCTGAAGATCGATTTCGAGCGTCTGGCGAAGATCGCGAAGTCGGTCGGCGCGTACCTGATGGTCGACATGGCCCACTACGCGGGCCTGATCGCAGCGGGCGTGTACCCGAACCCGGTGCCGCACGCGGACTTCGTGACGACGACGACGCACAAGAGCCTGCGCGGCCCGCGCGGCGGCGTGATCCTGATGAAGGCCGAGTACGAGAAGCCGATCAACTCGGCGATCTTCCCGGGGATCCAGGGTGGCCCGCTGATGCACGTGATCGCGGGCAAGGCCGTGGCGTTCAAGGAAGCGCTGTCGCCGGAATTCAAGGCGTACCAGGAGAAGGTGGTCGAGAACGCACGCGTGCTGGCTGAGACGCTGGTGAAGCGTGGCCTGCGGATCGTGTCGGGCCGTACGGAAAGCCACGTGATGCTGGTGGACCTGCGCGCGAAGAACATCACGGGCAAGGCCGCGGAAGCGGCACTGGGCGCGGCGCACATCACGGTGAACAAGAACGCGATCCCGAACGATCCGGAAAAGCCGTTCGTGACGAGCGGCGTGCGCCTGGGCTCGCCGGCGATGACGACGCGCGGGTTCGGCATGAAGGAAGCGGAGATCGTCGGCAACCTGATCGCCGATGTGCTGGAAGCGCCGGAAGATGCGGCCACGCTCGAGCGTGTGCGCGGGCAGGTCGCCGAACTGACGAAGCGTTTCCCCGTCTACGGCTGATGCCCGCAAGATTCAACCGCTGCAAGGCGGTTGAATCGCGTGGTTGTGCGTAGACATGAAAAAACCGACTCGCGGCATCGAGCCAGCGAGTCGGTTTTTTTTCAGCCTGCTTCGAAGGCGCCTCAGACGGACGGATCGACGTTCGCCTCGAGTTCACGGATGCGGTCGAGATTGCGCGTGTCCTTCAGCACCGGCGGCCCCGCGAACGTGTTGCGCACGCCGAAGCCATACCAGATCACCATCAGCACCACGACGAAACCGACGAGCACGTACAGCACCTTCTCGTTCGGCGGCTGGATGCCGACATATGCGAGCACGCAGGCGCCGACCAGCGCGAGCAGCGCACACGGCTTCGACCAGATCCCCAGTTGAAACGGGCCCTTGTCGGTCCACGTGCGGCCTTCGGCCAGCATCCCGGAGCCGATCGGCATCGCATACGAGATGAACAGGAACACTGCGCTGCCGGCACTCAGCACCGAGAACGCGTCGCCGTACAGCGTGACGACGATCGCGAGCACCGCACACGTCCAGATCGCGGGGCCGGGCGTCCGGTGCGTCGGGCTCACGCTGCGCAGCAGCTTCGACGCCGGCAGCCCGCCGTCGCGTGCGAACGCATACATCATCCGCGACGTCGACATGATCGCGGCGAGCCCGCACACGTAGTTGATGAAGAACATCGCGAGTTCGAGGGTGACGCGCAACGTCTTCGGAATCGGCGCGAGAATCGCTTCGAAGAAGCCGGTGCCCTGCTTCATGCTGGCGGTCAGGTCGGGCATCACCAGCACGAACGCGCACACCATCACGTAGCCGAACACCGCGGACCAGAACACCGACCCGATAATGCCGCGCGGCACGTTCTTTGCTGCATCGTGCGTCTCTTCCGACGTGTGCGCGGAAGCGTCGAAGCCGGTGATGGTGTAGGTCACGAGCAACAGGCCGGACAGGAACGCGAGCGGCGTGGCCTGCTTCGGCCATGCGCCGCCATCGACGCCGGTGAAGTTGGTGAACGTCACCAGCCGATGCGCATCGAACGCGACCGGCGAGTAGTAGAGCAGCGACACCACCAGCGCGATCGTCACCACGAAGATGAGATAGCCCGACAGGTCGGTGATCTTGCTCGCGATCTTGATGCCGCGTGCGTTCAGGATCGCCTGCGAGATCGTGATGAACGCGATGAACGCCGTCTGATGCCACCAGGTCAGGCTGTCCGGGCTGACACCGAGCATCGGCGCGATCAGCGTCTTGAAGAACGGGTCGTAGGTGCCGAAATTGATCGCGGCGATCACGAAGATCAGGCCGATCAGGTTGAGCCACGCCGTCATCCACCCCCATTTCTTCCCGCCGAGGATCGCGCCCCAGTGATAGAGGCCGCCGGCCGTCGGAAACGCGGACGCGATCTGCGACATCGACACCGCGACGATCAGCGCGAACAGCGAGCCCAACGGCCAGCCGAGGCCGACCGAGGCGCCGCCGGTGGCGGAAAACGCGAGCTGGAACGCGGTAATGCCGCCCGACAGGATGCAGATCACGGAAAACGAAACCGCGAAGTTCGAGAAACCGCTCATACGTCTCGACAGTTCCTGCGCATAGCCCATCTTGTGCAGCAGGCTTACGTCACTGTCGGTGCCTGAATCAGGCTGGAATTTTGCATCCATGGTCGCTCCGTCACGAATGTCCTGCGTGGCAGGACCGTCATCGCCGCCCGGGCCAAGCAAGATGGCCCGCTCCTGGGATTCGTCGGCGGCTCGCGATGCCCGGGGCCGAGCGGCAATCGCTTTCCAGTCCGATGCGTGAACGGTATGAAATCAAATTTCCCGGCTCTATCAGATTTCGGCAACGTAGTGAAAATCCGGAGGGATGCACCGGAAGGGGGCGGGGAGGTGGGGCGTAGCAGCTAGATCCGGTGCGACGCCGGATCCGGGTTCTCGCCCCCCGGACGTCCGGGGGACGAGCGTCGGAGCGTCAGTCACGCAGGGTCACGCATGGCCCGCCGCGAACAGCGCTTCCCAGCCAAGAAACGCGCCGAGCGGAATGATGTCCCAGTCGATCAGCCCGGCCTTGGCCAGCGGAAACTCGCGCAGTGCTTCCCGCGCGCTTTCCATCGAATCGCACTCCGCAATGATCGCGACGCCGGGGCGATCCTGGCGGAAATAGATGTCGCGGACGATGTCGCGCTTGAGCAGTTGCCAGCCGTAGCGCACTTCGTCGAGCATGTGCGGTTGATAGGCTTCCGGATTCGCGCCGGGCAGCGGGACGTCGAGGCACAGCAGTTTCATGTCGATCTCCTGGTAAGCGCGTTGTGCCGCTTATGCGCTGGCCGCGAACCGCGTCGCCAGTTCGGCGACGCGCTGCCCGAGGTGCGCGGCGGTTTCGAGATCGCTGGCGATCGGCGACAGTTCCGGCGACACGTCGTCGGACTGCGCCATCGCACCGAGCCAGCCGCCGATCCGGTTGCGCTCGTTTGCCGCGGTGCCGGCGAACAGGTCGAGGCCGACCCAGATCATGCCGTGCTGCGCCGCGAACAGCGCCATCGTCATCAGCGCGTTCAGCTTGTCGCCGTGCTGCGCGCCGGAGTTCGTGAAACCGGCCGCGATCTTGTTGCGCCAGGTTTGCGGAATCCACGCGGGGCGCGTCGAATCTTCCATGAACTTCTTGAGCCGCGAGCTGATCGACGCGTTGTACGTCGGCGAGCCGAAGATGATCGCGTCGCTCGCGGCGAGCGCATCCCACGGAATCGCGCCGTCGGCGACCGCGATGAGCCGCACTTCCGCGCCCGGTACGCGACGCACACCTTCCGCGACGGCTTGTGCCTGTCGCTCGGTATGTCCGTGGCCGCTGTCGAAAACGATGGTGGCAAGCATGAGCATTCCTTTGCAGTCCGTTGAACGATGGCCGCATTGTGGGCGGCGCGGGCCGCAACCAGAGGTTGGGTTCGGGTTGAGTCGCTCTCAACTTCAGGTTGATAATCGGCTGCAGTCGAAGGTGTACCGTGCAACGTGTCGATCGAAGGAGGCTGCTTTGGATTTGTCACAACGGACGCGTGCGATCCTGTCGTTCGTGCATGCGGCCGACGCGGGCAGTTTTGCGGCGGCCGGCCGCGTGCTGGGCATCACGTCGGCCGCCGTCAGCAAGAACGTCGCCGGCCTGGAGCGGGCGCTTGGCGTGCGGTTGATGAACCGCACCACGCGCACGCTGAAGCTCACCGATGAAGGCAGCGTGTTCCTGCGCCAGGCGCGCATCGCACTGGACGCGCTCGATTCGGCGGTCGACAGCATCGTCGCGCAGCGGCTCGGGCCGCAAGGGCGCGTGCGCATCTCGACCAGTGCCGCGTTTGGGCGCGAGCACCTGCAACCGGTGCTGCCCGGGTTGCTGGCGCGCTACCCCGGTTTGTCGGTGGAGGCCGATTTCGACGACCGGATCGTCGACGTCGTGCGCGACGGTTACGACATCGTCATCCGCGGCGGCAACATTCACGATTCCGCGCTGGTGTCGCGGCCGATCTTTCGCATGAATACGGTGCTGGTTGCGTCACCCGCCTATCTGGCGAGACACGGCATTCCGCGAGCACCGGACGATCTGGGTGCGCACCGGCTGATTGCACGCAGGTTTCTAGGCGGCGAGGTGTCGACGTGGAGCTTCAGGATGCGCGGCGGGAGCATCGTGGCGGTCGATCCGGGCGAAACGGCGCTGCTGACGTTCTCCGCGCCGGAGGCCGTGCTGCAGGCCGCGCGTGACGGCCTCGGCATCGCGGAGGTCGGTGTGCATCTCGCGTGGGCGCATCTGCGCGCCGGCTCGCTGAAGGTGTTGCTGCACCGCCATCATTTGCCCGGCACCTACGAAATGGCAATGCAGTATCCGCATCGTGCCTTGAAGGCGTCGCGCGTCCAGGCGACGGTCGACTATCTGCTCGACGTGTTTGCGTCGAACGAAAGCCTGCATGTGCCGTTGAAGGCGCTGGATGCGTATGGCGCGTGATGACGTGTGGAAGATACGGTGCGAAGCCGATGCGGCTTCAATCGACACGACTGCCCGGCCGCGCATCGAAGCATCGGCTTCGTACGCGAACGCGGGCGGCGTCGTGTGACGGGGCGATGTTCCGGTTCAGGCCGAGGCCGTAGCCGCACGCCGGGCGGACAACCGATTCCACAGCATGCCCGAGCGGTTGCCGCTGCGGCAGTACGCGAGCACCGGCTTCTGCAGCGTATCCACCAGCGCACCGAATGCATCGATCTCCGCGTCGCCGATGCCGTCGCGCTCGACCGGCAGGTAGCGCGCTTCGAGGCCCAGTTCGCGGGCTGCCGCGGCGATTTCATCGAACGCCGGATGCGCGTCGCCTTCGCCGTCGGGCCGGTTGCAGATGACCGAGCGGAAGCCAGCATTGCAGATCGCCTTCAGGTCGGCCGGCGTGATCTGCCGCGACGCGGAGAAGCCGTTCGCCGCCGTCGCGCGACACTGTTCGATCGCGTTGCGGAAACAGGCGATCGCGAAATCGACATCCTGCTCCGTCGTGAAGCGGCCGAAGCTCACGCGCACGGTGCGGCCTGCCGTTTCCACATCGAGGCCGATCGCGGTCAGCACGTGGGACGGTGCGCCGCTGGTGGAGTTGCATGCGGACGTCGACGACACGGCGAGCGCTTCGCCGAGCATGAACGGGAAGAAGCCCGGCGCATTCACCGTCAGGCTCAGCGTGTGCGGGATCCGGCGCGCGGCGGCTGCGTTCTGCGTGACATCGCCGAGTGCGACCAGTGAGTCCGTCAGGCGGGCGCCGAGCGCCGCGATCCGTGCGGTTTCGCCGTCGAGCTTGTCAGCGGCCAGTTCGCATGCCACGCCCATGCCGACGATCTGATGCGTGGCGAGCGTGCCCGAGCGCAAGCCGCGCTCGTGCCCGCCGCCATGAATCTGAGGCGCGATCCGGTCCGCGATGTCGCGGCGCACGAACAGCGCGCCGATGCCCTTCGGGCCGTACACCTTGTGCGCGGACATCGACAGCATGTCGATGCCGAGCGCGCGCACGTCGATCGGCGTCTTGCCGAGCGCCTGCGCGGCGTCCACGTGGAGCAGCGCGCCCGCGTCATGCACGATGCGCGAGATTGCGCCAATATCGGTCAGCGTGCCGAGTTCGTTGTTCACGAGCATCAGCGACACGAGGCCCGTGTCGGGGCCGATCGCGGCAGCGACCGCGTCGGCGGTGATCTCGCCGTCGCGCGTGGGCGTCAGGAACGTGACCGACGAACCGTGCTTCGACAGGTTCGCCATTGTGTCGAGAATCGCCTTGTGCTCGATGCGGCTCGTGATCAGGTGGCGCTTGTCGGTCGCGTTTTCCGCATAGCCCTTCAGCGCGAGGTTGTTCGATTCGGTGGCGCCCGACGTCCAGACGATCTCGTCGGCGTCCGCGCCGATCAGCGCGGCGACTTGCGCGCGGGCCTGCTCGACCTTGTCTTTTGCCAGCCGGCCGGCGGCATGCGAGCTCGACGCCGGGTTGCCGAAGATGCCGTCGAAGCCGAGGCAGGCCGTCATCGCTTCGATCACGCGCGGATCGGCGGGCGTCGTGGCGGCGTAGTCGAGGTAGTGCAGCGTGGTGGTGTCGCTCATGTCCTTCTCATACTCGTTTCTTTCGGAATGGAAGAAATGATACGGCGGACAGGAGGGAAAAAGGATCCAAAGTTGGCTGGCGATTCAGCTTGATATGGAATAACGTTTTATCTGGATGTGGATTGGGGGAATTTATTTTTCTGACGGCGGGTGGGCGCGATTCGCGCGTCCGCCGCCCATTTTGTGAGGGAGGGTCGATATGCAGTATGAACTGACGACGTTGTCGTGTTTGCTGCTGGCGCAGGATGCCGTTTCCGCCGGTGCGCATCGATGGGTATCGGATCCGGGGGCCGCGGGGCGTCTCCTCGGCGCATGGCGTTCGGAAATCGGCGAGTTGGGGCAGATCGTCGTGTTGCGAGGCTTCGACGATGTCGATGAACTGCAGCAGGAGCGCCGTCGTGCGTTGTTGAGCGGCGGGCCGTTCAATATCGATGGTGCCGACGTGGGTCTCAGCATGGAAACCTACGAACTGTTTCCGTTCCTGCCCGAGATCGAGCCGTCGACACTCGGCCGGTTCCACGAATTTCGCCGCTATTGGCTCAAACCGGCCGGGATCGCGCCGACGATCGCCGCGTGGCAGCAGGCCGTCGGCCCGGCCGAAATCTATACGTCACATCTCGTCGCGAACATGTACGCAATCGATGGCCCGCCTCGCATTGCCCATATCTGGGGGTTCTCGAGCCTCGAGGAGCGCATGGCATTGCGCGCGCGCCACTATGCCGAAGGGCTTTGGCCGCCCAAGGGCGGACCGCAGCAGATCGAGCGGGCCACGTCGACGATTTGCCTGCCGGAGGCGTGGTCTCCGCTGTGCTGAATTTTCAATGAATCGCCGATCAGGTTGCCGTCTTTTGTTCATTCTGAATCGCCAATCGATATGCATCCCGCACCCATGCCTGGAGTGCGGGCTCATATCTGGCCGGGATCGTGATCGTGAGGGTGGTGAGGCGCGTGCAGTTTCCCGGTAGCTCCAGATACCGTTGCCACGCCTTCCGTACAAGCTGCGACATCGCGGAACACGTCATGCCGACTTCCGCCGCCACAGCCCGTTGTGATCGGCCCTTGACGAAAATCTCGTGGAGGGCCCACTGGTTCAAGGGCTTGATTCGTGTATTTTGCATGCGCAACAGACGGAACTGTTCGGCAGTCATGCGCCGGGTCTTTGGCATTCAAACCCGCCCGGAAGTGTGAAGTGAAGAAATCAAGGTCGCGCCGCATGAAGTCTTGTGACCATCGAAGGCAGAGTCTCGACCTTCGACCTTGAATGCCGTGTCGCCTTCGGCAATCGTGCAAGTACCGTGAATCGGGCACGAGCATGGGTCGCCGATGCGGGCGACCGAGCGCCCCATCACCTTGCTCGTTCCGGCTCCGGATTCGACCCGGCCGCCGTGGGTATGTACGTCGCCTACCCGGATAATTCCTCGCATATGACTCATCCCCTGAATGATTGGCGCGGCACTCGCGTTCGCACGCGACGTGCCATCGCGTCGGTTTGCATCACCACGAATAGCCCTGCATGCCGTAATCGGTATCGTGCCGACGCCCCCACCACGGCAGGTAGGCATTGTTGCCGCCGCGTGCGCGGAACCAGTCCTTGTCGGGATCGATCGGCGTGAGCTTCGACGGCGGCCGGACAACGACCGCGACCGGGTGCTCCGGATCGGTCGTGCCGGCGACGAGCGCGTTGCCGCCGAAGTGATTGATCCGGCCGATGGCGAAACGCAGACGATCCGACACAATAATTATTTGGCATCCCGACTATTGAATTGGCTCGCAATTCTTCCGATCTTCCTCCGATGGTCCTCTGTTTTGGGCCGCATCCATCCAACCCAGATTGAATTGGGTATAACTGTAGTGACATAACAGTGTGGGCTTTCCAGCGACGCTTTTGTCATCAATGGTTAAGGTGTCAAGTGTGAGGGGCGCAGAAGGAAATGTAACATCAGCTAACGTGATTTGATTGGCTCTATAATTGATGTTGTATTTGCCAACCCAATATTCCGCCGCCTTGCCTGATACAACGCGATAGCCGATCGGTGCTGTTTTTGGTGAAGCATAATACAAGGCCATCGATTGATGTAGCCGCACATCATCGCCTCCCGAAAATCTAAATAGGTCACTAGGAACAAATAGATCGGTCGGATAATTCTTTCTTTCCGAATTCGGCTTCGGTTGTCTAGCAAAAATCCATTGATGTTCGTCATCGTAAACGATCAACTGAATATCTATAGCCACAGGGCTGGCGAGAGAGTTGTAATCTTCAATCTGCCTGTAACGCCGCGCCCCGCCCGGATCGCGATTCCCTTTATCGGCAACAAGGTCATCGGGAATTGCAAATACGATTTCCGGGTAGTTATCGAATGCACCCATGAAACGATATTCGGTGCCGGGCACATAGGCGGAGAGTGGGCGGCGCATGGGTAAATTCGTACCTTGGACTTTCCAACTAATCGGACGTGCATCCAGAAGGATTTTCCAATCGGGCTTTGTTCCGCTCTTCAAGGCGACCAGATTTTGCCGTTTACAGTCGCTGCTCCGATCATAGCAATGATGATACAAATAAAGGCTGATACCCTCGCTTTCCAGTGTCAACCACGGACGTGGTTCAGCCGGAAAGCTATAAATTTTCTCGTAAGATTTCGTTGAAAAATGCGGCACAATCATCGGCGGGCAACCGGCTAGCAACACACTTATCGGAAGTGCGGCGATCAATTTTATATTTCTCAAATATTTGGATTTTAATGTCCGGGGCATGCTATTCATACCATTCCACTATTTTCATATCGTCATTGTTAATCCAGAATCATGGTGGTGACGAAAGGAAACACCATGAGCGCCACCAAACCGGGCGCGATAGTAAATGGCTGCACTCGACTCTTGTTACTAGTCGCGGCGGATACGTTCACATGCAGCGCGCCGCCAAGCCGATGCGCATCACCATGAATAACCTTGCATGCCGTAATCGGTATCGTGCCGACGCCCCCACCACGGCAGGTAGGCGTTGTTTCCGCCGCGTGCGCGGAACCAGTCCTTGTCGGGATCGATCGGCGTGAGCTTCGACGGTGGCCGGACAACGACCGCGACCGGGTGCTCCGGATCGGTCGTGCCGGCGACGAGTGCGTTGCCGCCGAAGTGATTGATCCGGCCGATGGCGAGCGCGACGTCGGTCAATGCGCTGCCGGTTCCCATGTCGCCGAGCAGGGCGGCCGTGTTGAATGTCTGTTTGCGGTGGTCGTATTCAGGAAGTGTCTCTGTCAACGTCTGAGCGAGCGCGGCAACGCGTGACGACGCTGCATCGCTGCCTGCACCTGCGTCATGGACGATGTAACTCAGGTTCGTGACCGCGACGCCGGCATTGCGTGCCGCTTGGTCGATGGTTGCCTTCCATGCCTGCACGGTGCGCGTCGTGCCGACCTTCTGCGAAAACTCTTGCGTGTTGCCCGTTGCGGCTTTGCCGATCCAGGCGAGCGGTTCGCGCTGCGTGTTGAAGTTCGGGCCGGCGAGGAACAGCACGACAAGGTTCTCGTTGATCTGCGCGTCGGTGGGCGGGAAGTTTGGTGCGTCCCAGTTCACCACCCAGACGGTTTCGTCGGGGTTCGCCTGCAGGTAGTCCAACGCATTGTTCAGCGAGTTGAAGCCGGCGTTCGGCCCGCCTTGCGTGATCCGCACATCGGGAAGCGTGTTTCGGCTCCACATTGTTGGAAAGTACGAATTGCCGATCGAAAACGTCTTTCGAATCGAGTCCTGTAAGTAGCTTTGCGATTCGGCCGCGTCAAGTCGTTCGGGAATCGCAAGTTCGACATGGATGCCAGCCAACTCTCGCCAGTTCTTTTTGTCGTCGGGCTTGACCGTGTAGAAGTATTTCGCGTTGCTTGCGTAGCGTGAGTGGAGCAGAAGCGGGAATTTGGTCATGTACTTGCGATAGAAACCCCTGAATGTTTCTGCACCTTCGTTGCCGTATGCGATACCTGCTACCGGTTGCAGAGTAGAAAATGACTTCGGATCGGTGCGGACCATATCGTCATTCCTGTTCGGCGCGGCAAATCCTTGCGTCCACAACAATTGCCATTCGGTCGGGTAGTCCATGCGTTGCAACGGGTTCAGCCAGATCAAACCTGCAACCTGTGCCACGAACGGCTTCGCTGCTCCTTCCGCGGACAGCCCCGCATGAGTTACGGATTCCGTGGCGGGTGCCGCGTGCACCGACCGTACAGTGGCGGTGATGAACAAAAGCACCATGAGTGCAGCCAGGCTGGGTACGACTACAAATCGTTTCATCCAATCTCCTATTTCCAGTTGCGTCGGATCTGGTTGTTCTACGTGTGCCATCATCGACGCCATGAGGACGGCCGCAATCAGCCACACTGCGACAGCAATGGCGACACGTCGCGGCCATGTAGCGATTAGTGCCTTCATATCGCGCCCCCGACCTTTAGATAGAACTGACCTTCCCGTTCATCCGTGATCGTGTCCGGCATCTTGCCTTCACTGCTCTCCGCATGTACCCATGCATGCATCGGAAGCGCGTCAAGCTCTCCGCGTACAAAGTACTCCGCGTATTTCTTGCTCAGGCTGCCGTCGGGAATACTGTCTCCCATCCGCCAATCGGCCTCAATCCGTAGTGCTTTCATTTGCTCGGGCGTCAGATAGCAAACCCCGATCGCCACATCGTATGCAAGCGCCTTTTTCGCATGCTCCGGATTGGTCATCGTCGTGGAGTGATTCGTCGGGCTGTTGGTCGAACCACGATCGAGCCAATCGACAATCTGCTTGTCGCGCCATTCCTTGTAGCCCTCCGGCATATCGCTCTTGCCGTCCTCGCCGATCACGTGGCCATCACCGTCGAGCCATTCCGTATTCAGCGTGCGCCGTGCCTCCATCCGCATCAACGCGCGGTCCTCGTAACGCTGTCCGGCTTCGCTCTCCGCCGTACCTTGCGCGACGCTGTCGTCGTTCTTCGCGTTGTACTGATCGTAGGGATCGTCCGCGCGCTTGTCTGCCTCGCTCTTGCTTGCGTCGCGCCACGCGGCCGGCGGATCGTTGCCTTCGTTGAAGTCGCTTGTCGCATGGCCGTCCTTCGTTTCGATGGGCTTGCCGAACCGCAACGCCTTCGGCGGGAACGGTTCGTCGAGTGCCGGAGCGTCCGCCACCACGGTCCAGCCCTCCGGCGGAATGGCGTTTACGCGGAACAGATTCAATGCCGAGCTGATCTGGGTCACGAAAAACATGATCGGCGCGGATGCAAGCGTGGCCGCCACCCCGAACACGGACTCGTTTCCCTTGAGTGCACCGATGAGGTTGAATTTGGCAGGTGGCGAAGGCGGATACCAGAAGCCCGACGTCTTTCCCTTCTGTACATGCCGCCAGTCATCTTCCCAATACTGATATTGCTCCTGCACGCCAACGTGGAAGCCGGAGGCAAAGACGCGCTGCGTCAGCACGCCGGGGACGCTGATATCGTTCAGCTCGTTCTCGTCGATGCCGCGCCAGCCGATGCCTTGAACCGTGACCGCCGAAATCACCTGGTCGTGTGGACAGCAATACGCGGTGACGCGACCATACGTCGATCCATTCAGGCCGTGGCGTACCCGATCGTCTTGTGCTGCATAAGACTTCTTGCTGGTCGGTGATACCCGTTTGTTCGCCATGTCTTCATCGATCTTGTCGGCGGAAAGTTCGTACGCTTTCCGAGTGCCGATGATCGACAGAAACTTGCCGAACGTTTTCGTGCGCGCGCCGTAGGTTTGCCGTCCGCGACGGCCTTCGCCGTCCCTGGTCGCGCGCTGTGACCAGGTATCCATGAACGTATCGGATGGATTCGGGCCGTCTGCGCGCGCAAGGCTGTACGGCGCATTCGCCAGCACGTAGGCATCCGCCACGCAATGCCCGCTACGTCCCCACGGATCTTCGACATCGGGTAGTACATCGCCGAAGAAAGCCGCGGTAAGGCCCACGATGTTGCCCTGGCTATGGCACACGACGGTGATCGGCACGTCGGCCTGCATGCGGCGAATCGACTCGATCAACCTCGCAAGGCGCAACGCTGCGAGCACGCCATATGCGCGGGGTGGCGCGCGATACAGCGGTCGATTGGTCGGGTTGATCCCCTGGACGGTCAACCACCCGGCCGCGCGGTCGTCGAGGCCGCCGTGCCAGAGATCGGGCAGGCTCGCGCAACCGTTCGTGAACGGGCCGCCGCCCCAGTAGTCCTTCTCGTTCAGAAAGATCTTGTCGCCATACTCTTTCAGCTCAGCGGCGGTCGCCCGATAGCCCCATCGGAAATGAATGACGGGAGAGAAGGACGGGTCAGATTTGATGTAGTCGCCGGCCCAGAGCTTGGGATTCAGAAATCCGTCCGGCGTCACGCTTTCCGTGTACTTCGCAGGTACCAGCTGCCCGGCATCGATGCCGCGATACTTCAGTTGATCGTCCAGCCGCCCGAGCCGGCGGTTCAGGCCGTCGCACAGCCCCTGCTCGGCGGCTTCGAACCATTCGCCTTCGGAGTTCACGCCATGTACGAAGATGACGATGCCGGGCAACGGAAGTTGCTTGATGCAGATCAGCCGCGTGTCTTTCGTCCACATGGAGACCCCTTCGCTCCGGCCGACGACGATCTGCGGCGGCTCGGGGCGCGGCACAACCGCGTCGGGCACGTCGGTCTTCGCAGCATGCTCGTTGGTGTGGGCGTCCGCAGCCGGCCGAGGATCGAGAGATGAATCGGTCATATGGAGTCCTGCGCTTGCGTCAAACATTCTTCTTGGTGAACTGAACCGCCAGCCTCTCGAACCGGTCGGTATCGACCTCCGGCAGTTCCCCGGCCATGTCGGTCGTCAAATCCGACAGCGTTCCCGATGCCTTTCGAATCTGTCCTTCGAACCCCGGTGCCGCGTGACCGTCCGTTGGGCGGATCAGCTTCGGGACGCGGCCGAGCGGACGTTGATCGAATGTCGGCAAGTCGACGCTCATGCTTGCGGGGCCATCCCATGCATGGCCGCCCGATTTCACCGTGAAGGTGCCGGGGCATCCCAGTTCGATATCGCCGCCATGCAGCCTGAGATACGCGCCGCCGGACGTGACGAATACGACTTCGTCGCTCGCCGTGCCGGCAAGCTTGCCGTCGGCGGCAGTCAACCGGATGTTTTTGCCGGACTCGATTTGCGTGTCGTCGTTCTGCGATTGAATGGCCACTTTCCCCTGATTCGCGATCGCCGATACGCCGTTGCTGTGCGCGAACATCGCGACGCCATGCCCGGCATGCAGATTGATCCGCTCGCCGCTCGTGATCTGCATGTGTTGTTGCGCAATCTGATCGATGTTCTCGCCCGCATACATGACGTGCGTTTTCGGCGTGACGTTCAGCGACCCCGCTTGCGCGCCGAACGCCATGAACGCGGATGCGTCACCCGTGGCACAGGATTCCGAACCGCCGGGTTTCCAGTGACGGAATGCGTTGGCGAGGTTGTCCTGGCCGGCCGTGTCGGCGGCTCGCCCGCCATGCTGGCCGGCATGATCGCCGAGCGACTTGAACAGCTCCGTGCATTGGTCGAGCAAGTGAATCAGCTCATCGCGATCGAGCTGACCGCCGGTCGCGTGCGACCGCGCATAGGTCGTCAACAGCATGCCTTGGGCGGCGCGCAACGCCGCGGCGGCGTCGGTGCGCAGTTCCGCGCCTTCGCCCCGGTCGTTCCCGTGTCCATCGTTACGGGGCTGCGTCAGATAGCCGAGATTCAATTGGGTGTGCGCGTGTTCGCTCGCCAACTGCGCCGAAATTTGCGACGGCGTATCGTCCAGACGAAGCTGGTTATGGCGATGGCCCTTGATTTCCTTGGTCTTGATCCCGGACAAGTAACGGTTGCCGGGTAGCGAGCCGGTATCGCTGAAGGTCGCGGGCGGGTTCGCGCCGTTGCTTAAAATTCCGATGATCACCAGACGGTCCGGATCGCCCGACAGGCTGCCCAGCAAGACCTCCATACCGACCCGGGGCAGGAACAGCGCGCCGAAGTATTTCCCCGCCAGACTTGCTCCGACGCGAATCGGCGCACTGTCGCCGGCCAGGCCGGTCGTTCCGGCGCCTTCCGCGTGGGCGTGATCGACCGGGTCGTAGCCGTGAATCTGCACCCGCACGCGGCCGGCCTCATCGCAAAACACTTCCTCTCCCGGTGTGCCGACGATCGTGCCGGTGAGCAGGTGGACCGGCGGCACATCGATTTTCGGATCGTAGGAAGGCTTGAGCGGCACGCCGCGTCGCACGCACGTGAAACTGTTCTCATAGCGCGTGTCGGTTCGTTCCGATGTATCGGCTGGCGCCCGCGGAACGACTTGCATCAAGTGACGGCTTGCCGCGAATAGCCCGTCCACGCGACCAGCCAGGATCGTCGGCAGGTTGTTCCAGATATCGTGCCGAACCGACGTGACGACAAACTGGCGATGATCGGCGGGCGTCATGTCCAGCTCCGGGTCGCCGGTCAACGTGAACCAGTGACCGACCGGCATGTCGCGCACGCTGCTGATGCCTTCATGGCGTACGGCTTCGAACTGATGCGCGAGCATCCGGTCACGCGTGATGCGATCGTGATCGCTCCAGGAATCGCCGACGTGCGGAATGTCGATCGCGACGTCGGTCAGCAGGTGCGCAAGGTCGTTCCCCGACTCGCCTTGATCGATGCCGGTGACGGTCGTGGATTCGTCTGCACGGGCTTTCTTGTAATCCCACGATGGACGGCTGACTTTGCCGGACGACAGACTTTGGCAGTGTGCGAAGAGCGTCACCGTGTCGCGTTGTTCGACTCCGGTGTCGCGCGGATGGACGCGGAGGGTGCCGGCCGGCGCTTCCGTCAGACGATATGGGTCGTCGCAAAACAGGAGCGTGTGCAGCGGTCGTTCGTCACTCGTGCCGCTCGCCCCTCCGTTCGGTCCCGCCTTCGCAAATACCGTGATGCCTTCCCGACGCAACAGACGCCGGACAAAGCGCGCGTCGGACTCGTTGACTTGCCGTGTCAGTTCGCGCACCGGATAGCGTTCGGCTTGCAATCCCGACAGGTCGAAATCGAAGGCCTGCGCGAGTGCCGGGCTGCGGTGTTTCCACTCGTTCATCAGCGTCGTCAGAATGTCGATCACGCTGCACGATCGGAACATGCGGGCGTTCGTGCGGCGGTCCATCAGCGACAGGGCGTCGCACACGTGCAATTGATACACGGTCAGTTCACCGTCGGATTGGCCGGCCCGCACGCCGCACACGATCGCATTGATCGTCCGTATGCCGCCCCGATCGGTCGTCAGCCGGACCGATACGGGCAGACCGAGAAACAGCGCTGGCGCTAGATGCGCGTGGGTGGACACGCAGGTCAGTTGCCCGTCAATCCCCGATATCAACCCTTCGCGAATATCGGCGTGATGGAGCGCCAGGAGATGGCCGACCGCGCGTTGGGCCGCCCCGAAATAGAGATCGACCGGCCGCTTGTTGCTGCCGATCAGACCGGACGCAAAATTTCGGAATGTACTTTCTATCGACATCACCGCAATCTCATTATTTTCTTTATCAATTCGGACTGGTTTGAATTGAGACTTAAGGTAAATAAAAAGAAGCTTCTGGAAAATTCGCGGTGAAGGCTATCAAACTTATCTTCCGTGTGAAATGGTTTTATATTTAGAGATAATTTTTTGATTTGGGTGAGACTGTATGTGACATTATTCTCGGGAGGAGGGGGATTTGTGCTTGGTAATTGGTGTAAATGTTTTTGATGAGAATTTGTCTATTTATCGATGGGGAGATAATTATTTTCGTCGAAATAAATTGAATGGAATATGTAAAGAATGAGATTCATCCCATGTCTGGACGAGCCGCGGCGCATTGTGGTGTCGGAAAGGGATGTGGGCAGGATTGCGCAGGTGCTCGTCCGGTGCATATCGGTTTGCCCCTGTTTTCTTCGCTGCCTGCTACCCGGCGGGCGGATTCTCCTTGCATGGTTCGCGAAGGGTTTGCCTGATCTTTTGCAGGCATGGCCGGGATGGCGTCTTGCGTGGATGCGCAGATGTCCATGAGGGAATTCCCCCGTGATGCATGAGCGAGCGTCAGTTCGACGCCGCGCCCGTTCGCTCCGCGCTTACCCGTCGCCCTGTTCGGGCACCGCCCGCGATTATTTGCGTTTCGCGAATGGCGCGTTCGTCGGTTGTTCCATACCCGATTGGCGGCCGTGCACCTATCGTGGTGACGTCGGCTGATTGAACTCGACGCGTCGAACCGAACGCCAGCCGGCACTTCCTCGCGATTCGCATCGCACACAAAAACCATCGGACCTGGCTCATGCGCAGGCGCTGCGGCGCGCGCAGGCGAACCTGTGTCCACGGAGACGGACATGAAAGCAAACGAGTGGGATACCTCATACGAGTGGAAGGCGGTCACGCTGCTGGCGCTCGGCTTCGGGCTGGTCGGCCTCGATCGCTGGCTGATCGCGCCGCTGTTCCCTTCGATCATGAAGGACCTCAACCTGAACGCGCAGGACGTCGGCAACTGCATCGGCGTGCTCGGCCTGTCGTGGGGCATTTTCGCGGCGCTGATGGGCGGCATCTCCGACAAGATCGGCCGCCGGAAGGTGCTGATTCCGGCCATCCTCGCGTTCTCGCTGCTGTCGGGCTTCTCGGGGCTCGCGGGCGGGCTGCTCGGGCTGATGGCGATTCGCGGCCTGATGGGTGTCGCCGAAGGCTCGTTCTGCCCGACAAGCTTTGCCGCGACGGCCGACGCATCGCATCCGCGGCGGCGCGGGCTGAACCTCGGCCTGCAGCAAAGCGGCTTCGCGCTGTTCGGGCTCGCGCTGTCGCCGATCATCGCGACGCAACTGCTCGGCTTCGTTTCGTGGCGCTGGGTCTTTGCGCTGGTTGCCGTTCCCGGCCTGATCCTCGGCGCGATCATGTTCTTCGTCATCCGTGAGCCGAAGGTCACGAAGGCCGTCGCGTCGGAGCATGCGCCGGCGTCGCTCGGCCATGTGCTCAAGAGCCGCAACATCCTCGTGGCGATGGCGGCCCTGTGCTGTGCAATGACCGGTGTGTTCGTGCTCGGCGCGCTGCTGCCGCTGTACCTGACCGACTACCTGGCGCTCGGCACGCAGAAGATGGGCCTCGTCGTGTCGGCGATCGGCTTCGGCGGTTTTCTCGGGCAGTTCGGGTTGCCGGGCCTGTCCGACCTGGTCGGCCGTCGCCTCGCGAGCATCGTCGGCTTCGCGGGAACGGCCGTGATGCTCTACATCTTCCGCGGCCTCGGCCCGCAGCCGGTCGCGCTGTTCGGGGTCCTGTTCGTCGCGTCGTTCTTCACGCTCGGGCTGGTGTCGCTGCTGTCCGGCCCGGTGGCGACCGAGGCCGCGCCGATCGGGCTCGTGTCGACGTCGATCGGCGTGGTGGTCGGTGTCGGCGAGATCTTCGGCGGCGGCATCGCGCCGGCGATGGGCGGCTACGTCGCCGCACACTTTGGCATCCAGAACATTCTGTGGCTGCCGATGTGCGCGGTCATGCTGGGCATCGTGGTCAGCCTGCTGCTGAAGGAAACCGCGCCGGCCGTGCTGCAGCGTCGCATGGCCGTGCAGCCGGAACTCGCGGCGGGCGAGCAATCGCGGTAAGGCGATGTGCAGGCAGGGCAGTGCGTGTGCGGGCCGGCGTCATCGGCGATTGACATCGATTGGGTGACAGAGTGACGCCTTCCGCATGACACAGCCCGTTATCAGCAAAGGTAGACTGCCGGTTTCGCTGTCGAAAAAGGGCGCGGTATGGACCGGTTTCTGAGCATCGAGGCATTCGTCAGGGTGGCGGAGGCGAGCAGCTTCGCCGAGGCGGCGCGGCAGCTCGGCGTGACCAGCTCGGTCGTGACGAACCGCATCCAGCAGCTCGAGAAGTTCGTCAACGCGCCGCTGTTCCATCGCAGCACGCGCCACGTGCGCCTGTCGGAAGTGGGCGAAGCGTTCTATCGCGAGTGCGCGGAGGTGGTGGGGCGCGTCAACGAGCTGACCGACCAGATGCGCGAGCTTCGTGCGACCCCCACCGGGCGGCTGCGCATCCAGATGCTGCCCGGTTTCGCGCTCGATCACTTCGGCGCGCCGCTGATGGAATTCAACCGGCGCTACCCGGGCATCCAGCTCGACGTCATCGTCAATGACCGTGTCGTGGACCCTGTCGAAGAAGGGTTCGACATCGCGTTCCAGATTTTCCCGCCGATTTCCGAGTCGCTGATCGAGCGGCGGCTGTTCACCGTCAGGCGCCTCTTCTGCGCGTCGCCCGCCTACCTCGACGCGCATGGTGCGCCACAACATCCACGCGACCTGCTGCAGCACACCACGGCGCTCTATTCCGGCTATCCGTCGCGCAACCGCTGGACGATGACGCGCGGCGACGAGGTCGTCGAAATGGAGCTGCCGGGCATGATCCGCTCGAACTCCGTGCACCTGTTGCGCGAGTACGCGCTGTCGGGCGGCGGCGTCGTGTGCCTGCCCACGCTGGTGGCGAGCGAGGCGCTCGTCGCCGGCCGGCTGGTGCCCATCCTCACCGACTTCCAGCTCGCGCCGCTGAGCTTTGCCGCGGTTTATCCCGCAACGCAGCGACAGGCGTTGAAGGTGAAGGCGCTGGTCGAATTCCTCGCGGAAACCATCGGCGACGAATCACCGTGGGATCGTCCGCTTCTGGAGCGTGGCTGGGTGCGTTGAACCGCGCGGATTATTCGCGAAACGCAAATGCCGTAGTCGCCGTCCCGTGCCTTGTTGCGATGGTCCCTAGCCCCTAGAGTTGAATCCAACAAGCGGTTCAACTCAGGAGACAGAAATGACCGACACGGCATTCCACACCGTTTTTGGCTCGCTCGACCATTACCGGAAGGGCGAGATCGAAATCACGAGCGGCAGCGCTCAACACTACGCGTTCTCGAATGTCTTCGAGGTCGCATCGAAGTCGGCCCCTTATGAAAAGGTCGTTGCCGGCAAGAACCTCGAATACGTGATCGAAGTGCTGCGGACCGACGGCCAGTCGCCGTGGTTCGCCTGCGCACACGACGAGTTCGTGATCCAGATGGATGGCGAAGTCCGGATCGAATTCATCAAGCTCGATACGCCGCCGACATCGACGCGCGGCACCGTGAGCGCCGGCGCCCAGCCGGCCGGCCGCAAGATGGGCTACGTCGTATTGCGCCAAGGCCATCAGGCGCTGCTGCCGGCCGGTTGTGCATACCGCTTCACCGCGAGCCAGCCGGGCGTCGCGCTCGTGCAGACGATCCTGGGCGAGTTGTCGGTGGAGAAGTGGGCCGACATCTGCCTGCACTGATTCGTCCGACCTCATTCGACTATTCCAGGAGACACGTTATGGCCACTCTCGACACCCTCGACACGTCCGCAGGTTTTGCCGCCGATCTGGTGCGCTCGACCGAAGCCGATGCCGTCACCGGCTACCGCCGCTTCCAGCTCGGCGCATTCGAATTCCAGCGCGACGAATATTTCGTGAAGATCTGCTGGCCCGCGAAAGGCCAGACCCGCACGCATGCGATGCCGGCTGACGCGTTCCTGCGCGCGATGATGCGCGACGTGGCGTGGGGCTTCTTCTACGGCTGGGTGAACTTCGACCACGTGTTCGGCACGCGCAATCACTACGGCAAGGTGGACATGTACGCGGGCACCTTCAACGGCATCCTGAAGGACGCCGGGGTCGACTACACCGAGACCTTCGAAACGCCCACGATCATGGCGACCTTCAAGGCGATGCTGCACGACTGGACGAACGAAGGCTTCGATCCGTTCGCGGCGCCCGAGGAAACCGGTACGGCGTTCGGACGCAAGCACGGCGACAACGGCTCGGCGATCGAGCGTACGCGGATCGCGACGCGCCGCATGCCGGGCCTCGAAGGCGATTCGCCGCTGCGCGACGACCTGCCGGTCAATCGCGCGTTCCTCGACGTCGCGCAGGACGAGCCAGAAGTGCATGTCGAACCGGGCTTCGAAGGCGAGCTGCACGCGTTCAACCTGTTCAAGTACCTGTCGCGCTCGGACGTGACGTGGAATCCGTCGGTCACGTCGGTGTGCGGGCGCAGCCTGTTCTGCCCGACCACCGAGGAATTCATCCTGCCGGTGTTCCATGGCAACGACCGCGTCGAATGGTTCCTGCAACTGTCCGACGAAATCGTGTGGGACATCGGCGACAAGAACACCGGCGCGCCGCGCGCACGCGTGACGATGCGCGCCGGCGACATCTGCGCGATGCCCGCCGACATCCGGCATCAGGGCTATTCCACGAAGCGGTCGATGCTGCTGGTCTGGGAGAACGCGACACCCAACCTGCCGCAGCGCTACGAGAGCGGCGAGCTCGCGCCGTATCCGATCGCGTTCTGAGCGGCGCTTCAGTTTCCGCTTCAAGCCATACACCGAGGATGATTCATGCAAACCCAACTCTTCATCGACGGGCGCTTCGTTGACGCCGTCGACCGCGGCACGATCGACGTGCTGAACCCGCACGACGGCTCCGTCATCACGAAGATCGCGGCCGCCACCGCGGCGGACGTCGATCTGGCCGTCGAAGCCGCAACGCGCGCGTTCCCCAAATGGTCGGCGCTGCCGGCCGCCGAACGCGGCCGGTTGCTGCTGCGCCTCGCCGACGCGATCGAGGCCAACGCGGAGGAGCTGGCACAGCTCGAATCGCTGGACACCGGCCACCCGATCCGCGATTCGCGCGCGCTCGACGTGCCGCGCACGGCCGCCTGCTTCCGCTACTTCGGCGGCATGGCCGACAAGCTGCAAGGGTCGGTGATTCCCGTCGAAACCGGCTTCCTGAACTACGTGCAGCGCGCGCCGATCGGTGTCGTCGGCCAGATCGTGCCGTGGAATTTTCCGCTGATGTTCACGAGCTGGAAGATGGGCCCGGCGCTCGCGGCCGGCAACACGGTGGTGCTCAAGCCGTCGGAGATCACGCCGCTGTCGACGCTGCGCATCGTCGAGCTGATGGCCGAGGTCGGGTTTCCGGCCGGCGTCGTCAATATCGTCCCCGGTTACGGGCATACGGCCGGCCAGCGGCTCGCCGAACATCCGGGCGTCGGCAAGATCGCGTTCACGGGATCGACGGCCACCGGCCGCCGGATCGTCGAAGCGTCGCAGGGCAACCTGAAGCGCGTGCAGCTCGAACTGGGCGGCAAGGGCGCCAACATCGTGTTCGACGATGCCGACCTGGACGCGGCCATCAACGGCGCCGCGTGGGCGATCTTCCACAACCAGGGGCAGGCGTGCATCGCCGGCTCGCGTCTCGTGCTGCATGAACGTATCGCTGATGCGTTCCTCGAGCGCTTCGTGGCGCTCGCGTCGTCGATCCGCATCGGCAACCCGCTCGATGCGAACACCGAGATGGGGCCGCTCACGTCGAAGCAGCACCTCGATCGCGTGCTGTCGTTCGTCGACGTCGCGCGCGAGCAGGGCGGCCGTGTGCTCACCGGCGGCAGCGCGCCGCAAGATCCGGCGCTCGCCAACGGCTACTACGTGCGCCCGACGGTCATCGAGGCAAAGAGCGCGGCCGACCGCGTCGCGCAGGAAGAAGTGTTCGGCCCGTTCGTCACGGTGCTGCGCTTCGGCAGCGACGACGAAGCGCTGGCCATTGCCAACGCAACCGAATACGGGCTGGGCAGCGGCCTCTGGACGAGGGATCTCTCGCGCGCACACAAGATGGCGTCGCAGATCAACGCGGGCATGTGCTGGATCAACTGCTACAAGCGCGTCAATCCGGGCAGCCCGTTCGGCGGCGTCGGACAGTCGGGCTACGGCCGCGAGATGGGCTTCGAGGCGATGCACGACTACACCGAAGCGCGGTCGGTGTGGGTCAACGTCGACGGCAACGTGCCGCCGCACTTCAAGCGCTGAGGTTCGCCATGGATCGCTTCGTCTATCAGGGCACCCCTTCCCGCGTGGTGTTCGAATGGGGCGCGCTCGACAGGCTGCCGGACGAGTTGTCGATGCTCGGCGCCCGCCGTGCGCTGATCCTGTCCACGCCCGAGCAGCGGCCGCTCGCCGAGCGCGTGGAGGCGATCCTGGGCGAGCGTGCCGCCGGCATCTGCGCGCAGGCGGTCATGCATGTGCCGATCGAGGTCGCGCACGCGGCGCGCGAGATGGCCGGTGCGCTGGACGCGGACTGCTGCGTCGCGATCGGTGGCGGGTCGACGATCGGGCTGGGCAAGGCGATTGCGCTCGAATCGGTGCTGCCGATCCTGGCCGTGCCGACGACGTATGCCGGCTCGGAGATGACGCCGATCTTCGGGCTCACGGAAGGCCGGCTGAAGCGCACCGGGCGCGACGCGCGCGTGCTGCCGCGGACGGTGCTCTACGACCCGTCGCTGACGTTGTCGCTGCCGCCGGACATTTCCGCGGCATCGGGCATCAATGCGATGGCGCACGCCGTCGAGGCGCTCTACGCGGAAGACGCGAACCCGGTGATCAGCCTGATGGCGGAAGAATCGATTCGCGCGCTCGGTGAAGCGCTGCCCGTGGTCGTGCGCGATCCGGGGAACCGCGACGCGCGCAGCCGTGCGTTGTACGGCGCGTGGCTCGCGGGAACCTGCCTGGGTGCAGTCGGCATGGCGCTGCACCACAAGCTGTGCCACACGCTCGGCGGCACTTTCAACCTGCCGCATGCACAGACGCATGCGGTGATGCTGCCGCATACCGCGCACTACAACCACGCTGCCGCGCCCGATGCGCTGCGCCGCGTGGCGCGTGCGCTGGGCGGAAGCGACGCAGCCGAAGCCGGCCCGCTGCTGTTCGCGCTGAATGCACGGCTCGGCATCGCGCCGGCGCTCGCCGATCTCGGGATGCCGGAGGCCGGGCTCGACGAAGCCGCCGACCTCGCGTGCCGCAACCCGTATGCGAATCCGCGGCCGATCGAACGCGCGGCGATTCGCGCGCTGCTTCAACTCGCATGGGAAGGGCGCGCGCCGCAATGAACGGGCGGATGCGCCAACGGAGAAAGACATGAGCCACGATCACCAAGACGGCGACGCCAGGCTGACCGAGCCGGTCGTCGCCAGCGTCGACGGCACGCCGAGCCCGTGCTTACGCGTGCTGATGCAGAGCCCCGTGTGGCATCTTCATGCGTTCGTGTTCGATCGGAGCTGAACGTCATGGCGCGATTCTTTGCGGTGTTTGCGACGGACCAGCCGGGCATGCGCGACGTGCGCGATCGCGTGCGGCCGATTCACCGGACTTACCTGCGCTCGGCCGACCAGCACGGCGTGGTGGTGCGGCTCGGTGGCCCGACGCTGGACCCGCACGGTGATGCGATGAACGGCACGCTGCTCGTCGTCGAGGCGGACGACATTCAGGCGGTGATGCAGTTCGTCGGCAACGATCCGTATGTGAAGGAAGGGCTGTTCTCGCACGTGGAAGTGCGTCCGTGGGACTGGAGCCTCGGCAACCCCGAGCAGCGAGTGTGAAGCATGGACGCACGACAACTCTGCCACTTTTCCGATGTGCCCGACGGCGGCGCGCGGGTCGTCGATGAAGCCTGTATCGGACGTCCCGTGATCGTCGTGCGACGGGGCGAGCACGTGTGGGCTTATGTGAATCGTTGCCCGCACTTCTCGGTGCCGCTCGATTTCGTACCGGGTAGCGTTTCCTGTTACCGGTCGCAGGTATTGATGTGCGCCCATCACAGCGCGTTGTTCCGGTTCGACGATGGCGTGTGTATCGACGGGCCTTGCTCGGGATCGGCGCTGGAGGCCGTGGCTGTCGAGGTGGATGCCGCCGCGTGGGTCGTCTATCGAGGCGCTTGATACGCATGCTTTGATGAAGTGCAGGCAGGGCCGTTTAATGCGATGGCTATCGTATTTGTCAATCAGTAAAGCTAATCAAATTTGAGGCGCCCGGTTATCGGCGCCTGAATGATGGCGATCCCTTGTGCAGTACCGAGCGAGCACCGGCCACGTGGCAGGTGTTGGCCTCGCTTTTTCATAAAAAAGACGGAGACAAAATGAAACTCAGGTTTGGAGCAGCGGCGATTCTCGCCGTGGCGCAGGGTGCATGGGCGCAGAGCAGCGTGACGATGTTCGGTCTGATCGACGCCGGCGTCTCTTATGTGAGCAACGAGGGCAGCGGAAAGAACGTCAAGTTCGACGACGGCATATTCGCGCCCAACCTCTTCGGCTTTCGCGGCACGGAAGATCTCGGCGGCGGATATCGCGCGATCTTCGCGCTCGTGAACCAGTTCTCGATGGCGAACGGCGCGATCATCGGGACGGGGATTTTCGGGCGCAATGCGTACGTGGGCCTTGAAAGCAACCGGTTCGGCAGCATCACGCTGGGCAATCAGTACGACTTCATGGTGGATTCGCTGTTTTCAAAGAACAACGCGATTTCACGGGATATTTCGGGGCTGTACGGCTTTCGCAATGGCCCGTTCCAGCGTCTCGCGCTTCCGGACAATCCGACCGGTGCATTCGATTGGGATCGCACGGCAGGCAGCAAGCCGATCGCGAATGCCGTCAAGTACAGTTCGCCGACGGTCTCGGGGTTTTCGGGGGGCGCGATGTATGCGTTTGGCGGAGTGGCTGGCTCGGTCGGCGCGGACAATGCGGTCAGCGCCGGGGTGAACTATGAGATGGGGCCGTTCGGTATCGGTGCGGCCTACACGAACGAGAAGTACGGCCCCGCGCCCGGCGTGCCGTCCACCAGCGTGCGCAACTGGGGCGTCGGGATGCATTACGACTTCGGCGTCGTGACCGCGAATGCGCTGATGACCACCGTGCACAACGCGTTCAACGACGCCGGGGTGTGGATGGCCGAAGCGGGCGGGCTGTGGCACGTCAGGCCGGATGTCGTGCTGGGTGCGAAGTACATGTACATGAAGGGCAACGAAGCGGTGAGCGACAACCACGCGCATCAGGTCAGTGTGGCGCTTCAGTACCTGTTCTCGAAGCGGACGATGGTGTATGTGTCGGCGGACTACCAGCGCGCGAACAACGGCGCGAATGCGCAGGTCAATGGCGTGCTCGATCCGAACGGGGCGTCGAGTTCCGCGAGCCAGACGGTGGCGCGGGTGGGGTTGCATACGGTGTTTTGACGGGGCGGGCGCCTCGTTCTTCAAACGCACAGGGCGACACATGCTCGCCCTGCGTCGATATTCCCCATCACCGATATTTCCCGCACGGTTCGCAACGCGACGATATTTTCCTGGTAAGTGAGCGGTAAGTCGACTGGTCCTACAGTAGCCCCCGTTTCGATCGTCGACTCCAGGAAAATGATTGTGAAAACAGCCTCCCGCTGCGAACGTCCGTTACTTTTGCTTGCCGCTTCACTCGCATTGTCCTCTGCTTCCGCATGGGCAGACGAAGGCGTTATCCCGCCCGATCCCGATCAATCGGGGCTGACTATCCTCAATAGCGCGACCAATGTGACGCATTGGGGATTGGGTGCCGGGGTCGGCTTTGCGCCGTCGGTCTACCAAGGCGATCGCAGCCGCGTGTTGCCGTTTCCGCTGGTCTCTTTCGACAACAAATGGGTACAGGCCATCGGTACCACGGCCGATCTGAAAATCGGGAACTGGAGCGGCGTCAGCGTCGCGCTTCGCGGCCAGTTCTCGCTCTTCGACGGATACAAAGGCTCGGACGCACCGATCCTGAACGGCATGGAAAATCGCAAGGGTGCGTTCTGGTACGGGCCTGCACTGTCATGGCGCACCGGGTTCGGTACGTTGTCGGGTACCTTCCTGTTCGGCGGAAACAAGGGCGAGCGCGCAAAAATCGGCTTCGAGAAGGCATTTGCTTTCGGCCAATTCTCGATTGCGCCACATGTCGGCGCGGAATGGCAGAACAACAAATACGTCGACTACTATTACGGCGTGCGACCATCGGAGGCGCGCGCCGGGCGCGCCGCCTACAGCGCGGGTTCGGCAGTGAACGTGTCGGTTGGCACGCGTATCGACTACCAGCCAACGAAGCAGCAAACGATGTTTCTGGACGTTGGCGTGTCGCGTCTCGGCGACGCCATCACCGACAGTCCGATCGTCGGAAGACGGTACGTTCCCGAGGCCAGAGTGGGCTACATGTATCGGTTCAAGTGAGTACGAGTATGCCAAGAGTGGCGATTGTCGAGGATCATCAGCGCCTCGCCGACCTGTTGTCGCAGGCGTTGGCCGCTGCGGGAATCGAATCCGACCTGTTCGGCAACGTCCGGGAAGCCGCCTACGGTGTCGACCAGGCCGACTACGCGTTGCTGATCATCGACCGCGGATTGCCCGACGGAGAGGGGCTGGCGTTCCTGCGGACGCTGCGCGCGGCGGGACGCATGACGCCATGCCTGATGCTGACGGCGCGCGACGCATTGCGTGACCGCATCGACGGGCTCGAAAGCGGGGCCGACGACTACGTAACCAAGCCGTTCGAAATGAGCGAACTCGTTGCCCGCGTGCGCACGCTGATGCGGCGTCCGGTGTTGCTGACGACGCTCGTCGCGTCGTTCGCGGATGTGACCGTGGACCCGGCACAGCGTGCGATGCGCTGCGGCGACCGGACGATACTGCTTGCGCCGGCCGAGCTGCAGGTCATGCTTTGCCTGATCGAAGCCGCGGGCCGCACCGTACGTCATTCGATACTCGAGCATGCCGCCTGGGGGCTCGGAGAGGCGGTCACGCCGAATGCGCTCGAGGTGACCGTGCACCGCTTGCGCAAGAAACTGGCTTCAATCGATGCAACGATGCGGTTGACCAATATCCGGGGTGCCGGCTTCGCGCTGCGGGACGCATGACGCTTCGCCGCACCTTGCTCGTTGCCGCTTCAGGGTAAGAAAGCGACCATGTTCCATCATTGGATTCGACGCTTGTCGACGCGTCTGTGGGTGACCAACGTCGTTGCGTTCGCCATCAGCCTGGCGCTGCTGTCCGCGCTTTCGGCATATGTCCTCGATCGATATCCGGAGTTCTTCGGGCGGCGGCAGCAGATGGAGAGCATCCGTCATATCGTGGCCGGATTGAGCTTCGGCGCCGATGGGCGTCCGGTAGCGGTGCGATTGGGCGAGCGTCCGGCATTGATGTTCCGGCTCTTGCCGACCGAGGTGCAGTATCGCGTGCTCGATGCGACGGGGAAGCCGTTGCTGGCCTCGGTGCCGTCGAGCGGGGAGCGGCCGTGGTTGACGGAGGATCTCGCGATGGCTGCCGGCAAGGTGCTGCCCACCACGATCGACGGCAACGCGTATTCGGTCGCCACGCAGCGCGCATCGAACGGGAGTGTCGTCTATTACGTGCAGGTGGCGCAAAGCAGGCAGCTTCTCGATGCACTCATCATGTCGAGAATCGATCCGATACCGAAGACCGTCGGATTTGTGCTGGTCATTGCGACGGTCATTTTCGGGCTGACGCTGCCGCTGACGATCAGCCGCGTGCTGAAGCCGTTGCGGGAGGTGTCGCGCGCCGCGACGGGCATCGAGCCGCGCAATCTGAAGACGAGGCTGTCTCCGAACGGCATTCCCAGCGAGATCAAGCCGCTGATCGATGCGTTCAACGATGCACTGACCCGGCTCGAGAATGGCTTCGCGGTCCAGCAGCAGTTTCTGGCCGACGCCGCGCATGAGTTGCAGACTCCGCTCACGCTGGTCAGAGGCCACATCGAGCTGCAGCCCGACATCCGGCAGAAGGCGCTTCTGCTTCGCGAGATCGATCTGATGGCCCGGCAGGTCAAGCAACTGCTGCACCTAGCGGAAGTCAGCGAAGCGCAGAATTTCAGTTTCGGCGACGTGAACGGCGTCGACGTCGCGCGAGACGTCGTGAGCTTGCTGGCCGGCAAAGCCGATGCGAAGCAGGTGACGCTCCATATCGAAGCGCGCGAATCCGCGTCACCCATACGGGCTGATGGCGGGGCGCTTTTCATCCTGCTCAAGAACATTCTCGAGAATGCGATCAACGCGTCGCCGTCGGAAGGCGTCGTCGTGCTGACCGTTCTCGAGGCGGCGATTCATGTCGACGATGAAGGGCCGGGCATTCAGCGGGAGCATCTTCCGTTGATCTTCGACCGATACTGGCGAGCGCCGGATTCACGGTATGACGGCGCCGGTCTCGGGCTGGCAATCTGCAAGGAGATTGCCATGGCCCATCAATGGAAACTGACGGTCGATGTGCTGGCCACGGGGACGCGGTTCAGCGTGTGGCTTTAGTCTGAGCGGTTGTCGTGTCCTGTCGTGCCGAGCCGGGCTCCGACAGTACAAGGGCCGGATCGAGTGTTCTGACCGGTCAAAGGGGGCTTTCCCCGGGGGCCCTTGTCAGGTGTCTATTTTTCGATATAATGAACCAACGTTCGGAATGTCGAACGTGAGAAGTCAAGCATCCAGAGTCGGATTCTCCGACGCCAACCTGCCCTCCCGGGCAAGGTGGACGCCTCTGAGGCGATGCGGCCGATTTACGGCAACGAAACGGGAGCAGCATGGCTGGCACCGGTTCGATAACCAATCATCCGGAGCAACCATGAGCCAAATTTCCTCCGCTTCCCGCCCCGCAGTCTGTGAAGACTGGTCGCATTTCCTTCCCGGTTTCACGCTGACGCATACGGTTCATCTCGTGTCGAGACGGAATCCGGGCATTGTCTCGACCGCGGCTGCCGTGCTCGAAGGCGAAACCGCCACGGTCGACCGTTGGGCCATCACCCGCTGTGGTGACGTTCTCGAGCAAAAGATCGTTCTCGGCGAAATGACGGAAGGGCAAGCGGTGCGGCTGCGTGAACGACTTGCCGCGCTCGATGGTGTACTGCGCACGAGGGTGGAGCATCATTTCGTGCGGGATGGGTCAGTTGCGTCCGAGAAGGCGTCGGGGCGCGGTTGTTAGGCGATGGCAGTGCGACCTGTCGCCCCTGAGCTTGAGCGTTTCTCACTGCCAGCCAAGCTAACGAGTGTTCATATACGACTTCCTCGACATGTTGCGGAGACGTAGCCTTCAAAACCAAAGTGCCAGTGTCATCAGGTAGTCGGAACGCTTGAGTGACGCTCTCGACCGCCCGGAGATTTCCTCACCGCGCCGAGCACCCGTCAATGCATAGAGCCCGACGGAGTGTATCCGTGCGTGAATCAGGTGTTCGATCGGTGGCGAACCGGTCGATCTCGCGGAGCTGGCTCATACGCTCCGGTATGTCGATCAGGCGCATTTCACGCGCGATTTCCGCAAGCTGGTGGGGAAGGCGCCGGAGGAATACAGGCGGGAGGATCGGCTGGAGTGAGGTTGCGGTTTCGCGACGGGCAACTGGATGTCACGGCCCCCGCCCGTCGCGCTGCTGCTCACGAGTCGTGGATTGTTGTAGTCTGGGCAATACGATAGTGTGGCGCGCCGGCCTGCCGCCGAACCGACAATGAACCTATGATGTGTCGCGCAGGCGATCGGTGAACCCGAACGGTTGGACCGTTACCGATCGTTTGATCCTGCCGATCTCATCGTCGATCGATCCGCCAGAAAACCAGGAGTTTGTCGTGTCTCACCGGAGATCCATGTTGGGCCGTCTGAATGTCGCGTGCGTCGTCGCCGTGGCGATCATGCTGGCCCCAGTCGCGACGCGTGCAGCGGCCGACAATGTCAACGAAACGGCGAGCGTCGCGCCTGCCGTTTCGGCCAACACGTCGCTCACGCGGCCGATTGTCGGCGACGATCCGGTAGCGATTCGGGAAGCACTGGAGAAGTTGCACGTCAAAGGCGCGTCCCCGTCCCTGGGCGATCGCGTCCGCAGCCTGATCCCCGGCGTGGCCGACAAGCATGGCCAGAACGCCGATCTGGCCGCGGTCAACCTGGATCGTGAGGTAACTTTCCTGGTGCCGGTGACGTACGGGCTGCGATATCAGTCGCAGAAGCATCTGTTGAAGGTGAACGTCGACCTGGTCGACGCCGACGGCGAAGGCCGGACAGGCATCCTGCTCAGAAAGGTCATTACCGGGCCGCGAGGGCGAGGGCTCGTGATCGCACCCGAGGCGAAGGCAAAAGGCTATATCCAGCAGATCGACATCATCGAACTCGATCCCGGAAAAGGCAGGAAGTCCACCGTGCGCGGCCGCGTGAGGCTGTCACCCGCTGCGTACGCGCAAACGCATGGCGGGTTCGCGTTCGCTCTTTCCGGGCGTCTGGTCCGACCGTACCTGACCGAACACATCGAGCACGCTGAGCCGAGCAACGACGAGCCGACCGACATCACGACGAGGACTTCGAGGTTATACCTGGATATCGAATCCATTTCGCTTGTGAGTCAGGCGAGTGGTGCGGTGTTGTTGAAGAAGCTGAGTCTGTCGAAGTAGAGGGTTTCTTGCGCGAGTCTTTGGCCGGTAAAGGGGTGCCGCAACGGAATATTCGAGCGTGTGGGGTTGAGCGAGCGCACGCTGCGGCAGCGTTTTTCCAGCGATGTGGGCGTGATGCCGAAGCGGATGATCTGTCGAGATCGATTGCATGAGGCCACCGACCGGCTCGCCGGCGGCGAGCCGGTCGATCTCGCGGAACTGGCTCATGCCCTCTCGAGTATCTCGATCAGGCTCGCTTGACGCGCGATATCCGCAAGCTGGCGGGAAGACTCGGGCGGAGTATCGGCGAGAGCATGGTCGCGGGTGACGCCGCGGCACACGGCGGTGCCGCTACGTCAGGCCGGATTGTGCTGCTGCGGAAACGGGGTGACGTCAGCCTGATCGTCGCTCGGCTGCGATGCAGGCAAGTCATTCCTGAAAATTTCTTGCGCTGCGCGTTGTCATGCCCGACCCGTGGCGACTTTGAATAGTTTCACTGAAACACCGAAGTTTCACTTTGCAATCGGATTAACAAAATATAAATCAATGGCTTGCCGATGACGAAAAGGTCGTAGTCTTTCAGTTCTTGGAGGAATTCTTCGCGGAGCGAAGCATCCTGCTCCTGAAGTTCATTGGCGGTATTCTTCAGAGAGTCGTATCGAAAATCACCATGCAGCGAAACGAGCCTTATCTCATTATCGTTCTGAGCTTGCGATGCTCGATGAGCTGTATCTATACTTCGAGCAAAAAAATTAGATTGCTCAGATATGCAAATTTTTTGTCAAAATGGGAGAGTTAAAGAATGGCAGAAAACTATAAAGCACTGAAGGCACAACTTGAGGCGCTCCATGAGCGCACAGAAGCAGCTCGCATCGCGGAGCTCGAAGCAGTTGTCACGCAGATTCGCGAGCTTGTCGCTGAATACGGTATCACTGAAGACCAAATTTTTGGTCGCAAGCGCGCGAAGAAGGCCGAGGGCGCCGCAGCCGCTGCGGAGCCGAAATACCAGAATCCGAAGACTGGCGAAACGTGGTCTGGGCGCGGTCGCGCCCCGCTCTGGATTCGAGACGCAAAGAACCGCGACCGTTTCCTCATCGCAAAGTAAGGCGGCAAGTTGGACAAAACCGCATGCATGACCATTTGTGCGTGCGGCTTGGAGAACGCGCCTTTACATCAGGCCTTGCGTTCGAACTCCCATAGCGCCGGTTGCGACCGGTACGCGCCGGAACGGTCAGGAGCGAACACGTCTGGCATGCGCTCGCCCTGTTGCACCATCACGCCAGGCACATGGTGGCCCTGTGCTGTCCAGATACCGGTCTCCGGGCATACCTGACCAGTGCGCACTGTCTTCGGTCCGTTGTTCGGAAGTGCCGGCGGATTCCCCTTCGCGGGGTCGAAGTTGCGCGCGAAGTCGGCTAGGTCCTTCGGATACAGCAGATGGTCCCGGAAGGAACTGTCGTCCAGCTCCAGCAGATAGGCAACCGCTGCGGCTTCGATTGCCCAATAGCCAACGTACGCCCCCTTGCCGCCCTTCTGTGCTTCGAGGTGGCCGTCATGCCACACCGCCGCGGCCATGCCCGGGTACCAGGCTTCGAGATATTGCGTGATGTCGTCGACACACTCCTGTTTCGCTTCGCGGTAAAGGCTGAAGACGAGCGGCCGATACGGAACATCGTGAAACCAGCTGTCGACGTCAACACGCCCCTCGAGTTCATACGCGAGCAGGTCTTCGTAGAGTGTGTCCTTCCCGCGGTAGGCCGGGTCGAACATCGCGACGATGCGCGGCAGCAAGTCACGCCGATGCAGCAGGTAGCAAAAGCCAATCAGCTGCATCGCGGTCTCATAATCGCCGATTTCACTGAACGCGAGCGGCGGCTGCCGGTCATCTGCTTGATGCACGCGCTCAGCTATCGTGAGTTGTTCGAATGCGGAGACCACCGAATCGAATTCGTCTCTTAGCAGGCTGATGTCCGCGCCGCCCGTGTACATGAGCAGAAAACGACGATAGCTGTCCGAGGCAACAATGCCTCTGGTCAGCGCTTTCCTCTCGTTTTCCGTGTCACCGATAGGAGTCAGCCTGTCGGCCCAACTCACGATGTTTTCAGAAAACGAAGCCAGCAGCCACTTGAAGTAGTCCTCGCCCAGAAAACGCTGTCGTCGCTTCGAATCAAAATCGCTCATTTCAAATATCTCGTGTCAGGTACGCGATTTTAGCCGCTCGGCTTTGCGCTTGACCGCTTCAGCCACCTCGCCGTCCTTGTAGTGGTGAGTGAATGGTAGGTCGTGGTCGACGTGCCCATGTTCGTCCCCCGTTGCAAGTGCTTCGACGTGCTGCGCAGCTGAGGGGAGGTAGAACGGCACATACAGCAAATGTCGCGAGTAGCCTACATTCAGAATAGACAGCTCGATATCTCGCGACACGGCCTCCGGCAGATTCTTCAGAATCCAGGCGTTGCTCATCTGGACGATGCTGGCTTTCGGGTCCTTCGGAGCCACTGGCTCAGTTGTCGGAACCGCTTCGCCTGGCGCAGCAGCACCCTCGTTTTGCGGCTTCCGTTGGGCCTTGACGTCGCTACTGGCGGCAGGCTTTCCTCCCCCGGTGCTCGGAGGTTTTCCACCTCCTCCGCCAGACGTGGGTTTGCCGGACCCTGGCTTACCTGAGCCACCACCAGCGGGAACAGTGGGACCCTCGTCATCGGGCGGTTCGAGAAGGTCGTCTGCGGCGGGCCGCACCTCATCCTTAATTGTCCCGAGTTTGCTCCAGATACTATGCTTTGCATTCGGGTCCTTCAGCTTGCGCTTCGTCGTCGATGCCTTCATTTCGACGATGGCGTAGTCCTTCATCTGGTTGCTGAATGGTGCCGCACGCCATACGCCGTCGATGCCATGACCGCGTGCCTTGAGTTCGAACAGCTTGTTGAGCTTGCCTTTGTCATTGAGCTTGCCCATGACCCGCAGGCCAGGCTGCTCGCTCCACTTGCCGCTCAGGCCCTTGTCGTGAGTCTGCCAGCCATTGCCCCACTTGAGCTTTTCATAGCAGTAGTAGTCCCCGATATGTTCGCCCAGGATGCCAGTGATTTCGGTCGTGATATCGGTCACCGCGAGCTTGGCGTTCACCACCCCCCTGGAGGGCGTTGGCACCGGGCGGTCATGACCCGCCTTCGCCTCTTCACCCTTCGCGCCAGGTTTTTCGGTGGTCCGATGCTCCTCCAGGGTGCTGACTGCGGACGAATTCGGCTGCTTCTTGCGCCAGTGGAGCAGCTTGCGCTGGACGAACTGGGCGAGCCAGTAAGGCAGGTTCGTTTCGACGAAGGTCAGCGCCTGCATAAACGTGACTTGCATTGCGGACGGCATCTCGCGATACAGCCAGGACTTCTGGATGTGTTCGCGCGCCTCGGTCAGATACTTCTTGACGCCGGTGGCGTCGAACAGCTTATCAATCAACGCGTCCGGGCTGGTCTGAATGTGCGCTTGCTGGAGCACTAGCCGCAGAATGTCGAACAGCAGTGGGCCGTAGATTTCAGACTTGTGATTGACGAGGCGGAACGTACGCTTGACGCCGGCGCCGACAACCGGGACCCACCCCACGACGGCGAACACCAGGTCGATGCCGGCCTCGATTTTCGTCATCTCGTCCGCACTTTCGCGTGCGTTCCATACGGTCCAGACGCTTTCAGTAGTGTCGTAGACGTTCTGCGCGACATAGAACAATGGCACGGCGTTGGTTGCCATCGACCAGCCAATCTCTTTGACGGCCTCTTCGATTGCTCGTTGGTCGTTTTCGTTCATTTCACGTCCGGCCGTCCAGAAAATTTGTTGAACAGGTTGTAGAGGTTTTCCTCCGTAATGCCCTCGTGCCCGGCTGCATGCAGTTCTTTGAGAACATCAGGCTGCGCGAGCTCCGTGGGCGCGGGGACTGGCTGGGGCGTGAATGGGCGGGCGGCCTCAAAGAAAGGGTTGCATCGGACGATGTAGCCGAATGGTCGGGGGGGCGAAGTACTGACCCCATCAGTCCGACGTGTCTCGAGCTGACGGGCTAGTCATTCGTCAGGAATGGAAAGGGGGCTGAATGCAGCGCGCGGCGGGACACCTTTTTCCCGAGGCATCCCGCGCTTTGGCCGTGCCGAAATGCAGTTGGAACAGTTTCACTTAAGCCCCGCCCGGCGGGCGTTTGCGGGAATTTTATAGGACGTTAAGTGAAGCTTCGCGAACGGCTCTAAGCGAAACTATTCGAAGTTGCCACCCGAATCACTGATTCGGAGACCCTCACTCCACCGTCACCGACTTAGCCAGATTCCGCGGTTTATCAATATCCGTCCCCCGCGCCAATGCAGCGTGATACGCCAACAGTTGCATCGGCACCGTATGCAGAATCGGCGAAAGCGGCCCGTAGTACTCGTTCAACCGAATCACCTCGATCCCTTCACTCGGTACCAGCCCACAGTCCACATCCGCAAACACAAAAAGCTTGCCATTCCGCGCGCTGACCTCATGCATGTTCGACCGGAGCTTTTCGAGCAGCATGTCATTCGGCGCAACCGCAATCACCGGCATCTCGTTACTCACCAGCGCAAGCGGCCCATGCTTCAGCTCCCCCGCCGGATAAGCCTCTGCATGAATATACGAAATCTCCTTCATCTTCAGCGCGCCTTCCAGCGCGATCGGATAGTGCATCCCGCGCCCGAGAAACAGCATGTTGTCGCGTCGTGCGAGCAGTTCCGACCAAGCCATGATCTGCGGCTCGAGCGCGAGCACCTTCGACATCGCATCCGGCAGATGCCTTAGCGCACGCAGATGCTCCTTCTCCTCGTCGTCGCTTAACCGCCCACGCACCTGCGCAAGCGACAGCGTCAGCAGAAACAACGCAACGAGCTGCGTCGTAAAAGCCTTCGTCGAAGCCACCCCGATCTCGATGCCCGCGCGCGTGACGAATTGCAGCGCACATTCCCGCATCAACGCACTCGTTGCGACGTTGCAGATCGCGAGCGTATGCATCATTCCAACCCGCTTGGCGACATGCACGGCACCCAGCACATCAGCCGTCTCACCGCTCTGCGACACCGCGACAACGAGCGTACGCGGATTCGGCACACTGTCGCGATACCGAAACTCGCTCGCAATTTCTACGCTGGCCGGCAGCTTCGCAATGCTCTCGATCCAGTACTTCGCCGTAAGCGCCGCGTGATAGCTACCGCCACACGCGAGCAACAACACCGAATCGACATCATTGAACACGCGCCACGCGCCATCACCAAACAACTCCGGCATGATCGAAGACACATCGAGCAACGTATCGGCTACTGCCTGCGGTTGCTCGAAGATCTCCTTCTGCATGTAGTAGCGATACGACCCGAGATCGGCCGCACCGCTATGCGCGGCGACCTGCTGCACTGCACGCTCGACGCGCTGGCCGGCCGCATCGACGATCCAGTAGCGATGCAACTGGATATCGGCAACATCACCGTTCTCGAGGTACGCGATGCGATCCGTGATGCCCGACAGCGCAATCGCATCCGACGCCAGAAAATTCTCGCCTTCGCCGACCCCGACAACGAGCGGCATCCCATCACGCGCACCGACGATCCGGTGCGGCTCGTCGCGGCACATCACCGCGATCGCATAGCTGCCGCGCAGTCGCGCGACCGCACCCCGTACCGCATCGAACAGATCGCCGTCGTACAGATGGTCGATCAGGTGCGCGATCGCCTCACTATCGGTCTGGCTCGCGAACACATAACCATGCGCCTGCAATTCCGCACGCAGCTGATCGCAGTTCTCGATGATCCCGTTATGCGACAGCGCGATGCGCGCATTGGCGTCGCTCGGCGAGAAGTGCGGATGGGCGTTGAGCGTGACGGGCGCGCCATGCGTGGCCCAGCGCGTATGCGCGATGCCGGTGTAGCCCGACAGCGCCTGTTCGGCGATCTCGCGCTGCAGGTTGGCTACACGATCGACGCTGCGGGCGCGCGCCAGCGCCCGGTCGCGGTAGACCACGACGCCGCACGAATCGTAGCCGCGGTATTCGAGCCGCTTCAGGCCGTCGACCAGGTTCGGCAGGATGTCCCGCTGGGCGACCGCCCCGACAATTCCACACATATCGCGCTCCGTAAATGTCCTGTCTGGATCAGTGAGAGCGATGGTAGGGCGGGCGACATGGAATTAAATTTCAAAATGCAACAACAAATGAAACGAATGATGGATCAGCTATCATGTTGAAATTAAATTTCACGTCTTGACCGAAAGGAGCCGCCGATGGCCGGCATCATCCTCGACGATCTCGACCTGCGCATCCTCGCGATCCTGCAGGACGACGCGTCGGTGTCGAACCTGCAACTGGCCGAGCGCGCGCTGTCGTCGCCGCCCACCTGCATGCGCCGTGTGCGCCGGCTGACGGAGGCCGGTGTGATCCGCCGGCAGGTTGCCGTACTCGACCCGGTGGCGATCGGCACGGCCGTCACCGCTCTGATCGAGATCAGCCTCGACCGGCAGACGGCCGAAGACTACGACGCGTTCGAAACGTACGTGTGCGCGGAGCCGGCCGTCACGCAGTGCTATCGCGTGTCGCCGGGGCCGGATTTTGTCGTGGTGGCCGATCTGGCCGACGTCGCCGAATACGACGAATTCGCGCGGCGGCTGTTCACCGGCGCATCGAACGTCCGCAACGTGCGGACGTTCTTCTCGACGCATCGCGCAAAATTCGAAGCGAACGCGCGGGTCACGCACGCGATGCGCAAGCGCGTGTAATGCCGTCAGGCAGCAGCAGCGGCGTCAGCGTCAGCCGCGCCCACCAGTTGCAGCGGCTTGCCATACCCGAAGCAATGCGCGGGTTCGGGGAACACACGTTGCCGCACGTCATGCGCGTACTGGCGGATCGCATCGCGCATCACCGCGTTCGCATCGGCATAACGCTTCACGAAGCGCGGCGTGTACGCATCGAATGCGCCGATCATGTCCTCGGTCACGAGCACCTGTCCGTCGCACGCGGGCGATGCGCCGATGCCGATCGTCGGGATCGTCAGCGTTTCGGTGATATGGCGCGCAAGCGCTTCGGCCGTGCCTTCGATGACGACGCTGAACGCGCCGGCCTGTTCAGCCGAACACGCGGCGTCGAACACCTGCGCGGCCGAACGCGGGTCCATCCCCTGCGCGCGGAAGCCGCCCGTCGCGTTGGCCTGCTGCGGCATGAGGCCGACGTGCGCCATCACCGGGATGCCGCGCTCGGTCAGGAAGCGGATCGTGTCGGCCATCTCGATGCCGCCTTCGAGCTTCACGCCCTGCGCGCCGGTTTCTGCGAGCAGGCGCGCGGCGGAGCGATACGCCTGCGCGGGCGATTCCTGGTACGTCGAGAACGGCAGGTCGACGACGACGCATGCCTGCGCGGCGCCGCGCACGACGGCCGCACCGTGTGCAATCATCATGTCGAGCGTGACGCGCAGCGTATCGGGCATCCCGTACAGCACCATGCCGACGGAGTCACCGACGATGATCACGTCGGCCACTTCGTCGACGAGCTTCGCCATCGGCGCGGAATACGCGGTCAGCGACACGAGGCTGCCGATGCCCTTGGTCGAACGGATCGCGGTGACGGTCTTGCGGGTGGTGCGGGTATGAGCGCTCATGAACGGAAGCCGTGTGAAAGAAGAGTCGCCACGGTAGCATCGCGCTCGTTCGTGCAATGACCTTCGGAGGACGTCTTATGTTGCTGGCGGGACAATCGGCCGACCCTTACGCAGTGCCGCCGATGGCGCGCCTGCCGAGGCCGCTGTACGTGCGTGCGTTCGGGATTCCCGGCAACGTGAGCATCGACGCGCACAGTCATCCGTGGGCGCAGCTGATGTATGCGACGAGCGGGGTGCTCGAGGTGTCGACGCCGTCGGGCCGGCACCTGCTGCCGCCGCACTATGCGATGTGGATCCCGCCGCACGTGCCGCATGCGGTGTCGACGCGCGACTGCGTCGCGTTCCACAGCCTGTATCTCGATGCTGCTATCGCGCGCGACGACGTACACGACGATTGCGCGATCCTCTCCATGACGCCGCTGCTGCGCGAGCTGGTGCTCGCGACGGCCGAATTGCCGGTGAATTACGACGAGACGGGGCCGGACGGTGCGCTCGTCTGCCTGATCGCCGACCGGATCGCACGCATGCGGCAGGCGCCGCTGACGGTGCCGCTGCCGCGCGATCCGCGTCTGCTGAAAATCGCGCGGGCGTTGCATGCGTATCCGGGCGATACGCGCAATCTCGACGAATGGGGCCATCAGGTCGGCGCGACGCGTCGTACGCTGTCGCGGCTGTTCCGGCAGGACACGGGGTTGTCGTTCACCGAATGGCGGCAGGCGGTGCGGCTGCTGGCGTCGCTGCCGCTGCTCGACGCGGGCGAGCCGATCGGTGCGGTGGCCGCGCAACTCGGCTACGACTCGACGTCGTCGTTCATCGCGCTGTTCCAGGCGAAATTCCAGGTGACGCCCGGCGCGTATGCGAAGCGTGAAGCGCGCCGGCCCGTGCTGAACGCCTGACGCGGCGGTACACCTCGACTCAGAACGCGAGCGCCTGCTGCACCGGATGGTGGGCGCCGCGCTCGAACCCCGCGCCTTCGAGCGACAGCAGCGCGCGCTTGCGGTCGATGCCGCCCGCATAGCCGGTCAGGCTGCCCGACGCACCGACCACGCGATGGCACGGCACCATGATCGACACCGGGTTCCGGCCGACCGCACCGCCCACGGCGCGCGCGCCGCTCATCGGCAGCCCGACGCGCTCGGTGATGTCGCCGTACGTCACGAGTTCGCCGAACGGAATCGCGAGCAGTTCCTTCCATACCCGTCGCTGAAACGCGGTGCCGCGCAAGTGGATCGGCACCGAGAACGTCTCGCGCATGCCGGTGAAGTACTCGGCGACTTCTTCCGCGACCTTGCGCGCAAGCGGCGACATCGCGAACGCGTCTGCTTCAGTCACGATCGCAACCGACGGGAAGTATTTCTGGCCGACGAAGTAGAGGCCCGTCAGCGCATCGTCCTCGATACGCACGGCGATGTCGCCCAGCGGGCTCGGAATCAGGTGAGCGGGAGTCATCGCAACACATCTCCATGAAGGCGCCACACGTGCAGTGCGGCATACGCGCGCCACGGCGCCCAGCGCGCCGCATGTGGCGCGGATGATGGCACACGGGCGCGTTCGGCGCGGGCGGGCAGCCACGCATCGTCGGCCGGGAACGCGTTCGGCCAGGCCATCGCGCGCATCGCGACGTACTGCACCGCGTGTTCGTCGAAGCCGGGCAGCGCGCGCAGTGCGTCGAGCGTCGTGTCGAGCGGGGCCATCGGTTCGAGTGCGAGCGTGCCGTCGTCGACCGCGCGGG
>NZ_JAAGPG010000477.1:0-6491 GCF_017104665.1 Burkholderia sp. Se-20378
GGGCGGCACCGGCAACGACCGCGTCGACGGGATCGGTTGCGCCGGCGGCGGGCGTGAAGACCTGACGCTCGCCGCAACTGCCGAGGCCGCGTTCCTGTCGCCCAACTACCTCGCGCACCTCGTTCGCAAGGAAACCGGCAGCACCTTCACCGATCTCGTGACCGAGCGCCGGATCGCGCTCGCGCAGTCGCTGCTGGCCCACACGAGCCGGCGCATCGCGGATATCGCGCGCTCGGTCGGCTTCCGCGACGAAGGGTATTTCGCGCGGCGCTTCCGTGCGCGGGTCGGCGTGTCGCCGAAGGCGTACCGCGACGCGAATGCCGCGCTGCCGAACGGCGACGACGCACCGGCGGCCGCCGACGCGTAGTTTTGTCCCGGTAAAACGCAGTTGCGTCGCATCCGGCCGCACGGGCGTCGGGTATCGTTTCACGCATGCCGGCCCGTGTGCCGCACGGGCGCGGCATCCGTCTTCCCACCGAACGAGGCCATCCGATGTCCGCTTATGTCATCGACGCTGCCGAGCGTCCTTCCGTCGAAGTCGAACAGTCGTCCGCGCGCTTTCCGGTGCGCCGCGTCTTCTGCGTCGGCCGCAACTACGCCGACCACGCGCGCGAAATGGGCGCCGATCCCGACCGCGAACCGCCGTTCTTCTTCACGAAGCCGGCCGACGCGATCGTCCCGGCCAGCGGCACCGTCGCCTACCCGCCGCTGACGAACGACCTTCATCATGAAATCGAGCTGGTCGTCGCGATCGGCAAGGACGGCCGGTCGATCGACCCGGCCGACGCGCTGTCGCACGTGTGGGGCTACGGCGTCGGCGTCGACCTCACGCGCCGCGACCTGCAGGCCGAAGCGAAGAAGCTGAGCCGTCCGTGGGACTGGGCGAAGGGCTTCGACGCATCGGGCCCCGTGACCGCGCTGCGCGCGGCATCGGCCACCGGCCACCCGGCGACGGGCCGCATCTGGCTCGCAGTGAACGGCGACACGCGCCAGCAAGGCGACCTTGCCGACATGATCTGGGCCGTGCCCGACGTCATCGCGTATGTGTCGCGCTCGGTCGAGCTGAAGGCCGGCGACCTGATCTTCACCGGCACGCCGGCCGGCGTCGGTGCGCTGCAGCCCGGCGACCGCGTCACGGGCGGCGTCGACGGCGTCGCGACGTTCGAATTCGTCGTGGGCGCGAAGCCGTAAGTCGTAAGTCGTCACGCAGCACGCATGGTGGCCGCCTGCCCGGGGCCGCCGTGCGATATCCCGATTTTGGTCAGTCGTAGCGGCGCAGGAATGCGTCGGCGACGGCCGGTGGATTCAGCACCCTCGCCGATTCGTTTTCCAGCGCCTCGGCAGCGTCGTCGTCGCTGATCGACACGAACAGCGTGATCGCCGCCCTCTCGTCGCCCGTGCCGAACAGGCCTTCACGGTCGAGCAGGCGCAACGCCGCGATCATGTCGGCGTGCAGTTGCCGCGAAAATTCCGGGAATCTCGACCGGACAAACTGCGGACTCAGCACGTCATCGGCGAGCTTGCCGCAGATCGCATTGAACGGCGACGCTTCCGCCGCCGCGTACGCCCATTCGGAAAAGCCCCACGCATACCACGGGTCGTCGTCCGGGACGGCCTGTTGCTCGCGGATCCGGCGCAGCCCCTCGACCGAATTGGCCGCCGGCACCACCGTCATCGCGCCGCTGTCGGTATACAGCGCGAACGCGTAGAAATGCTCGTCCGGGTGCAGCGCCCGCAGCGCCCTGAATGTCGCCCTCGCGGCGTCGGCAATCTCCCGCTGGAAATCAGAAAAGTCGCTCATCGCATCCTCGTCCAGTCGCCCTGCGCGCGTCGGACAGGACGCGGTGCGCGGAGGGTTCGTCGTCTCCCGATATTCGACCGATTGTCCGCCAATCGCCCGCGGCACGGTAGCGCACCCATACCCGGGCCCGGTTCCGCGCCGCCGCATTCACTGCCCCGCGTCCCGCGCATCGAACACCCGCACGCAGACGGCCGCCGCCAGCGCGATCGAAGCCGACAGCAGCATCATCACGAGCGGCGCATAGCCCGCGTTGCCGGCCGTCAGCACCGCCCCCGTCAGCGACGAAAGTGCCGCGCCACCGGCGATCGTCATCGCGCCCGCCAGCCCCGACGCGCTCCCTGCCAGGTCCGGGCGCACCGACACCGCGCCGGCATGCGCGCCGGGATTGGTCAGCCCGTTGCCGATGCCGACCAGCACGCACGGCCCGAACCATGCGATCGCCTGCGTCGCGCCACCGAACATCAGCGCGAGGCCGATCAACGGCCCCGCGCACGCGACCACCCGTCCGCACAGGATCGTCGTGGCCAGCGCGTAGCGGCGCGCGTAGCGCGCGGCCAGGAAGCTGCCGCACACGAAACCGGCCGTGATGGTCCCCATGTAGAAGCCGATCTCCGCCGGCGCGATGCCGAACACCGTTTGCGCGGCGATTGGCGCGCCGGCCAGGAACGCGTAGAACGAGCCGGTCGAAAACGCCATGCAGAGCGCATAGGCCCAGAAGCGGCGCGCACGGAACAGCGCCGGATACGCGCGAAGCTGCTGCCCGAGGCTCGACGACCGGTTCGCATGGGTTTCGACGAGATCGAACGCACACCAGACGAACAGCGCGATGCCTACCGCGCCGAGCAGCCAGAAGCTCGCGCGCCAGCCCATCGTCTGGTCGAGCGCGCCGCCGAGCGTCGGGCCAAGCATCGGCGCAAACGCGGCCGCCATCGCCGCATAGCCGATCCGGCTCGCCGCTCGGGCACCGCCGCCGGTATCCCGGATCGTCGCCATCGACACCGGATAGACCGACGTGATCGCCGCCTGCATCAGCCGGCATGCCAGGAATGCACGAATATCGGTCGCCATCACACAGCCGAGCGAGCCGAGCGCGAACACGCCGACGCTCGCCAGCACGACCGGCCGCCGCCCGAACCGGTCCGACAGCGGCCCCATCACGAATTCGAGCGACGCGGCCACCGCCGCGTAACCGCCGAGCGACAACGCGACGAGCGCATAGTCGGCGTGCAGGTCGCTCGCGATGGCCGGCAACGACGGCAGGAACAGGCTCAGCGGCAGCACCGAGCATGCGCACAGCAGGATCAGCGTCGCGAGTCTCGGCGACGCCCGTTCGGAAGCGATCGGCAGGTTCGATTGCAAGCGGATGCCCTCCATGCACGTGCCGCACGGCCGTGCGCAATGCAAAAAAAAAGCCCCCGAACGAGTCGGGGGCGCATGGGTGCCGGCGCGGTGCCGCTACCGGACCCTGCGCCTGTGGACTACTACGATGATGAATGCTGCTTTCATGCCGGATGGCTCCTGATTGCCTGGCTGACTGCGTGCGAGATCGGACGATGGTAGGCCGACGATACCGGCCGCGTCAACGCCCTACCGCGCATGCACCGACACGAACTTCCGTGCGTTGTTGCGCTGGATCAGCACCGCGATCACGCTGCCGTTCGCTTCGAGCGTCGGTATGTCATCGGGCGTCTCGAGCAGCGTGTCGTTCAGTTCCAGCACGACATCGCCCGGCTGGATGCCCGCTTTGGCTGCCGGGCCGTGTACCGCGTCCACCATCATCCCGACCGCGAGCCCGGTCGAGCGGCGCTCGTCGTCGCTCAGCGCGTGCATCGTCAGCCCGAGACGGTCGCCGCCGTCGCTCGCGCCTGCCCCCGGCCCCGGTCGTGCAGCCGCCTTCGGCGCGGCCATGCCGACGGTCGCACCCGCGTTGCCGGCGGCTTCGTCGGCGCCCGTGATCGGCAGCATCACCGGCGCGCGGTTGCGGATCAGCCGCAGCGGCGCCTTCTGGCCGGGCGGCAGCGCGGCGGCCAGGGCGTTCAGCTCGGCCGAGCGGCCGATCGTCTTGTCACCCAGCTTCACGATCACGTCGCCGGGCTTCACGCCGGCCGCGGCAGCCGGCGAGCCGGGCGCGACGCCGTTGACGAGTGCGCCCGCCGGACGCGGCAGCCCGAACGCCGCGGCGAGCCCGATGCCCACATCCTGCACGTCGACGCCGATCGCATTGCCCGGCGACGACGCATCCGGCGCCTGGGACTGCTGCGCCTGCATCTGCTTCTGCAGTTGCGCACGCACCTTTGCGGCAAACGCGATCGGGATCGCGAACGTCATGCTCGCGTAACGGTCGGCGCCCGTATAGACCTGCACCGCGATGCCGATCACGTCGCCCGCGCGATTGAACACGGGGCCGCCCGAGTTGTCGGGGTTCGGCGCGATGTCGGTTTCGAAGAACGGGAACGCGCTGCCGTCCGGCAGCCGGTGCGACGTCGCACTGACGATGCCGGCCGTGACCGTGTTGCCCGATCCGTCCGGCGCACCGATCGTCATCACCGGTTCGCCCGCGCGTACCTTCGACGAATCGCCGACGCGCACGAATGGCAGCTTCGTTGCGTTGACACGCAGCACGGCGACATCGCTTTGCGGATCGACGGCCAGCACGGTCGCCTTGAATTCGCGGCGGTCCGTGAGCCGCACCGTCACGTCGGTCGCGTCGTCGACCACGTGGGCGGACGTGAGGATCAGGCCGTCGGCGCTGACGATGAAACCCGAGCCGCTGCCCGATACCGTGCGCGGCGCCGTGTCGGGTGCCGGAGCCTGTGGCTGGGGTTGCGCCTGCGTTTGCCCCTGCGGGCCTTGCGCGGGCGGAGGTGCGTCGTGCCGGAAGAACGCGGCGAGCGGATCGTCGGGATCGAGGATCGTGACGGATGGCCCGCCGGCCTGCTGGTCGGGTGCGGCGGTCATGATGGTCACGACTGCCGGGCCGTAGCGGTCGACGATCGCCGGAAAATCGACCGGCATCGTATAAGGCGTCGCGGCCGGCCGTTGCTTCATCGGATGTGGCGTGACGGGCGGCGCGAGGGTTCCGGCAAGGACGGCCGGCGGCGGCAGCAAACAGCCGGCAAACACGCCCCCGATCAACGCGGTGCGAAGCACGGCGCGAGCAAGCGTCTGGCGAACCACAGTGCACCTCCCCCGGGAGTCGCGGCGCCGACCTGCGCGAGACGCGCAGGCGCCCGACAAGCACCGGTACACGCATCCATTTATAGTCCACGCGGCCTGTTCGAACATACGAATCGAAACCCGAATGCCGGGCGGTACGGCAGGCGCGGAGCCGCGACGGTGGCCGTTTCGAACAAAGTGCGCGATTCGTCAATCCGCACAAGTCCGATTGTCGTGCGTGGGAGTGAGCGGTTCGTGGCGGGCAACGCCATGCACGCGCACCTTCGCTCTACCTGGAGGTCGACGCCTCTTCGAGAGGCGAGCGATCGCCCGCCATCACCGATCCAGCTCGCGCATTCATGACTCGATGCTCTTGTCGGGATCCCGAAGTGAAATCGCAGCGATACGGTAGCGGAAATCACCTGTGACGGGCGATGCAACCCGCGCGACCGACCGCCCTCATGTCACGCCCCACCCACCCGCTCCGCGATCGCCGACAGCATCCGCAACATCGGCTCGAACGCATCGGCCGACGTATTGCCGAAACCGAGCACGAGCCCGTTACCCGCCGATGCCGCATCGATCGAAAAACCCGACAACGGAAACGGCCCGATGCCATGCGCGCGCGCCGCGTCGACGATCGCACGATCGCGGTAGCGCGCCGGCAGCCGCAGCGCGAGATGCAGCCCGCACGGCCCGCCCTCGATCTGATGCGGCACGCTCAGGTTGCCGTCGAGCGCGGCGAGCAGCAACCGCCGCCGGTCGCGATACAGCCGGCGCATGCGACCGAGATGGCGGCCGTACTCGCCCGTCTCGATGAAATCGGCCAGCGCGAGCTGCACGTGGCGCGTCCCGCCGCGCAGCATCTCCGGCAACACCGGCCGCACCGCCGCCAGCAACGCGTCGGGCAGCACGAGAAAACCGATCCGCAGCGCCGGAAACATCGTCTTGCTGAACGAGCCGAGATAGACGACGGGCGAATCGGGCGCGAGCCCGTGCATCGCGCCGATCGGCTCGCCGGTGTGACGGAATTCGCTGTCGTAGTCGTCCTCGATGATCCACGCGCGATGCCGGCGTGCGGCATCGATCAGCGCGAGCCGGCGCGAGATCGACAGCACGGCGCCGGTCGGGAACTGGTTCGACGGCGTCGTATAGACGAGGCGCGGCGTCCGCTCGCGCCAGTCGTCCTCTTCGACCCGCAGCCCTTCCGCGTCGACCGGCATCGGCACGACGTCGAGGTCGGCCGCCTGCATCGCGGTGCGCGCGCCGCGATAGCCGGGCTCCTCGACCCACACCGTATCGCCCGGGTTCGTCAGCAACTGCGCGCACAGCGCGATCGCGCCCTGTGCGCCTTCCGTGATCACGATCTGCTCGGGATCGCAGCGCACGCCGCGCGTCACGGCCAGATGGCGCGCGATCGATTCGCGCAGCGCGCGCTCGCCGAGCGGATCGCCATAGCCGAGCAGGTCGCGGCCGGCGCGGCGCAGTGCGCGGTCGATCGCATGGCGCCACGCGTCCGCCGGGAAATGCGTGA
>NZ_JAAGPG010000478.1:0-6304 GCF_017104665.1 Burkholderia sp. Se-20378
TAGCGTGATCGCGGACAGCACGACGATCGCGGCGGCAACCATCGCGACCGGCCGGCGCCAGACGTCGCCGAGCAGGCCCGCGACCGGCGCGATCGCCACCATCACGATGCCGGCGACCGTCGTGCTCATGAACGGCGCGGACATCGGCAACCCGAGCTGCTTCACCGCGAACGTCGGCATGTAGATCAGGTACATGTAGAACGCGGCGGTACTGACGATCGTCACGCCGATCGCCGCGAGGAACGACGCGAGGTGCTCGCCGAACAGGCGCTTGAGCACTTGCGAAACCGGCAGCGCTTCGCCGTGCACGAACGCATCGGTTTCCGACACGCTCCTGCGGATGTAGAAGCCGACCGGGCCGATCAGCAGCCCGACCACGAACGGCACGCGCCAGCCCCAGCTTTCGAGCTGATGCGCGCTGAGCGACGTCGTCAGGATCGTGCCGATCGTGCCGCCCAGCACGATGGCCAGCATCGTGCTCGACATCTGCAGGCTCACGAAAAAATTGCGTCGATGCGGCGGCGCCTTTTCCGCGAGGAAGGCAACGGTGCTGCCGAATTCGCCCGATGCCGCGAAGCCCTGCACGAGCCGCGCCAATACGAGGATCGTGGCGCCGAGCCAGCCGGCCTGCGCATACGGCGGCGCCACCGCGATCGCGGCCGTGCCGGCCAGCATCAGCCAGATCGTGACGGACATCGCCGCCTTGCGGCCGTACCGGTCGCCGTACAGCCCGAGCACGACACTGCCGAGCGGCCGCACGACGAACCCCACGCCGAAGGTCGCCGTCGCGAGCAGCAGCGACCCGACCTGCCCGGCCACCGGGAAAAACAGCTTCGCGATCACGCTGGCGAAATAGCCGTAGATCACGAAGTCGAACCATTCGAGCGCGTTGCCTGCTGCGGCGGCCGCGACGTCGCGCATCGTGCCGGCCCGCGCAGATGGCTGCGCCGCAACCGAAAGGCGATCGAGCGCGATGGCGCCGGCCGGATTCACTGCATCCTCTTTCATCGTTTGTCTCCTCCCTCTGCTGGCTGCAGTGGTTTCGTGCTCATGGTCGATGCGCACCGTTACCGCGTCCAACGGATTTCCGGAATATGATCATCACCAACGTGAATAACGGTGCGAGCGCGGCGCGCGGCTTCGTCGCGTCGCCAGCCGGCTCGCGGCAAGGGCAAACGCGGCCTTGCCCGAACGGCCCGCCGCCCGGACACTGGCCGCCACGATGTTCCGGTTCCCGACGTCACGCGCGGAATGCCGGCACCCGAATGGGAGATGTGCGATGAAGGATGTGTTCCGCCAGCTCGACCTCAACCTGCTGCGCGTGTTCGCGGCATTGATGGCCGAAGGCAACGTCACGCGCGCCGCCGAGCGGCTGGCGCTTTCACAGTCGGCGGTCAGCAATGCGCTGCGCAGGCTGCGCGAATCGCTCGACGACGTGATGTTCGAGAAGACCGTCTCGGGCGTACGCCCGACCGCGCGGGCGCGCGAGCTGTGGTCGGCGGTCCAGCCGCACTTCGACGCGTTGAAGCAGGCGATCTCACCGGACCAGTTCGACCCGCAAGAGCATCGCGGCACCTTCACGATCGCGATGTCGGACTACTCGGTCGAGCGCATCATGCCGCGCCTCGCGCAGTACATGGGCACGCATGCGCCATCGATGCGGATCGAGCTCACGCCGTTCAGCGTCGCCGACCTGCCGGCCATGTTCGACCGCGGCGGCGTCGACCTCGCGATCGGCGGATACCTGAACGACTCGAGCCCGAGCAGCGGCGTGCGCACGCACGAGATGTGGCCGATCCACTGGAGCTGCCTGATGCGCAAGGATCACCCGCTCGCGAAGGGGCCGCTCACGCTGAAGCGCTTTCTGGCGGCGCGGCATCTCGACGTCGGGTTTTCCGGCATGCGGGTGCCGGTGTACGACAGCCTGCTCTCCGCGCACGGCCTGCAGCGCAATCTCGTCCTCACGCTGAATGCGTACTCGCCCGCGCTGGCGATCATCCGGGAATCGGATTTCATCGGCGTGCTGCCGACCACGCTGCTCGATCTGTCGATCCATGAAAAGGAACTGGTGTCGCGGCAACCGCCGGTGCGCATGCCCGCGCGGCCGTACTGCGTGATCTGGCATCAGCGCTGGGACAGCCATCCCGCGCACCGCTGGCTGCGGCAGACGATCGTGTCGCTGTTCACGCGCCCGGCGGAGCAACCGGGCGACACCGGGCGCCCGGCCAGGCGGCGCGGCCCCCGCTAGATGCGCGGGCGTGCCGCCTCACACGTTCGACACCAGCAGCCGGATCCCGGCCGCGCCGAACACGACGGCGAGACACGCTTCCATCGCGCGCCGGCCGCGCACGTAGAGCCGGCGCGCGCCGTCCATCGAGAACACGAGCGCATAGCCGCCGAACACCAGGCTCCCGATCACGAGGCAGCCCGGCACGACCGCGCCGTGCGACGCGCCCGCGCCGTTCGACGACAGCGCGACGATCGACACCCACACGAGGATCGCTTTCGGATTGGTCAGGTGCAGCATCGCGCCGCGTACATAGAAGCGCGACAGCCGTTGTTCGCCCGCTGCGTTCAGCGACGCCGCCGCCTTGCCCGACCACGCCGTGCGCCCCGACTTGAACGCGAGCCACAGCAGGTACAGCCCGCCGAAGAGCTTGATCGCGACCAGCAGCTTCGACCACGCCAGCAGCGCGGCCGACACGCCGAGCGCCGCCACCGTCGCCCAGAACATCGATCCGGAAATGACGCCGAGCGCGAACGCGAGCGCCGCCTTGCGGCCCTGGTTCGCGGCGACCGACATGATCGCGAGATTGCTCGGCCCGGGGCTGGCCGTCCCGATGAAATAGGCCGTGTAAGCCAGCAGCAGGTTGGCCGAGAAGAAGGCGTGGACGCTCATGTCGAACCTCGCAGGGATGATCGGTCGATTGTTGGCAAACGCGCGCCGTCTGCCCATGGACAATTGGCCGGTAATTCGCTGGGCCAGTTGGGCAGCGCGCGCAACCGGATCGCCGCGGGTAAATCCGTCTCGGATTTGAAACACCCGTCACATTCGCGGGCGGTGCCCGCCGCTCCGGGGCAAACGTCCTGTCGCACCGCGTCCGGCCTGCCGAACGCCCGGCAGGCGCAGGCTGAATGCACGGGCCGCCGCGGATCGCGCGGTTCGTCGCGGAAACGCGTCACGTGATTTAAACGGGCGTTACGTTACATCCGTGAAGCATTTCGCCTCGGCGAGCCGCTCCGGGTATCCGGTCTTCGTCGCATCACGCGTGTAGACGGCGGCCTCGATCACCTCCGCCACCCAGCACCGGCGGGACTCCCGCCCCTCACCGCATCGCCGCTCAACAATACTCAACAATCGTCTCGCGGGGCTGGTACGGAACCTGCATTCCGTTCGGGTGACAACCGCGCCGATCCCCGCGCGGACACGAACCCACCCTCGGGCGCATCCACCGGATACGCCCGAACGATCCGAGCAAGTTACGAGGCCCTTCATGGATGCGCTGCCCAATTCGTCCGACACGTCGTTCCAGCTCTTTCTCTCGAAGCTGCTCGAACAGCCGTTGCCCGACTGGACCGACAAACAGCAGATGGAACTCGAGATGGCACGCTCGTTGTCCACCGAAATGGTTCACCTCGCCGAGGACATGCGCGGCCGCACGCCCGATCTCGCGCGCTGCCTCGTGCTGCTCCGCTACGCGAAGGTGCTCGACTTCATGCTGACGTCGCTCGCCGCGCACCGCGACATTCATCCGCAGACGCTGCGCACGTTGTTCCGGCTCGCGAACCTGAAAGTCGACGATGCGTATCCGGCCTGAGCCGGCGCAATGCACCGGCTGCCGCAGGCGTCACGCACGGCCGCGGCGGCCCTTCCCGATTCGCGGCGCGCGCATGCCCGATGACCTCGCCGCATGATCCCCAGGAACCGGAAATCCCGACTGGCCGGCGCACTCGGCGTGTTCGTGAAACGCTACGGCCGCAAGGCGCAGAAGCATCTCGACCCGAACGATCGCCGCTACGATCACGACGTCGAGCGGACGATGCGGCGCTTGTCGCCGGCCGACCTGTCCGATCTGCTGGCCGACGCTGACGACAGCGCGAACGATGCCGAAGCCGGTTTCGCCGAAGAGAGACGCACGCCGTGAACGCTGTCGACTTCGACCAGATCTGGCCGGCCATCTGCGAAACCCCTGCCTGGTCCGTGACGAAAGGCCAGGGCAGCTTTCTCACGTTCGAATTCGGGCAACCCGCGCTGCATGTCAGGGAGCCGCTCGCCGGCTCGCCCGACCTGTCCGCGACCGCGCGGGACAGGCTCGCGTCGCGGCACGTGACGGTGGCCGGCAACGGGCACCTGTGGATCTGCTACTGCCATTGGTCGATCGCGCTCGACGGTCACGAGCTCGCACACAGCGAATCCCGATCCGGCGATATCGCGGCCGCCGCGCAACGGCTCGACGGACAGATCCTGCAGTCGGTCACGCCGTGCGCGCAGCCAGGTTCGTGGGCGTTCGACTTCGACCTCGGCGGCAAGCTGACGACCTGGCCGTACGGCGACGATCCGGCCGACGAGCAGTGGCATCTGTACGACCGACGCTCGGGCAACGTGCTGACCGCCCGGGCGGACGGCACCTGGTCGTATGGCCCGGCGAACGCGCCGCCCGGCAGCGGATCGTTCGGTTCCGAATAGCCACCCGCGCGCTTTCGTCCGCGTCCGGCCGCACGCCGGGCTGATGCCGCGCATCAGCGCGGCGGCCGGCCCCTCCCTGCAAACGGAGGTACAATCGCGCGCCATGAACGCACTTCGCCGCTTCCTGCTCCGGCAAGGCGTCGCGCGACAGCTTCTGTGGGGGTTCCTCCTCGTGACGCTGCTGTCCCGCGCGCTGATGTCGGGCGCCGTGATGCTCGATCCGGATGGTCCGGAGGCGGGCTCGGTGGTGCTGTGTTCGGGCCGCGGCCCGCTGATCGTCAACGTGGCCGCACTGGCTGCCCGTTTCGACGCCGGCGCGCCGATCACACCGGCCAACGATGCGCTCGCGCTCGCCGATGCGCTCAAGCATGACGGGCATGCCGACAACACGGCATCGTCCGGCAGCGGCGACAGCCTGTGCGCATTCGGCGCCGCGCTGTTCACGGCGCTCGCGTCGTTCGTGCTGCTGGTGCTGCTGTTTCCCGCCGCCGCGCCGCGGCGCTTCCGGATTCGCTTCGACCGTATTCCCATCGTGCGATCGATCTTCGACGATCGCCCACCCTCCCGCGCCCCTCCCCTGTTCTGCTGACGGTTCCGCCCAGCGGCTCGTGCACGTCGACGTGCGCGGGCCTGCATGCCGTTCGTCTCACACGACCTGATTCAAGCGTTCACCCGCCTGCTCGCCTCGCGCGGGCGACGCCGTCATGCGCCCCTTCCGCGCATGGCGCCGCGCCGCCCGTTTCGTCGATGCCGGCAGGCGGGCGCAACGCGCGTTGACGTCCGCCGGCCCGCGCTGGCGTGGCCACTCAACGAACACGAGGAGCTGACACCATGTCGACCACCGTCGAGCGGGCGATCTCGCCCGCCCAATCCGCCCATGCCGGCTACCGGACGCTCTGGCGCTGGCACTTCTATGCCGGCCTGTTCGTCATGCCGTTCCTGGTGGTCCTCGCGATCACCGGAACGCTCTATTGCTTCCAGCCGCAGATCGAACCGCTGCTGTATCCGCACCGGCTGGTCGTCGAGCCGCTCGCCACGCCGCGACTCGATGCCGACGTGCTGCTCGCGAGCGCGCGCACCGCGATGCCGGCCGGCGCGACGCCGGTGTCCGTCCAGGTCTCGACCGCGCCGGACCGCAGCGCCGAATACGTGTTCCGGCTGCGCGACGGCAGTCGCGAGAGCGTGTACGTGAACCCCTACGACGGCAGCGTGCTCGGCACGCTGAGCGTCGAGAACCGCTTCATGCAGATCGACCGGATGCTGCATCGCAAGCTGCTGCTCGGCAAGACGGGCGAGTTGCTGATGGAACTCGCCGCGTGCTGGACCTTCGTGATGATCGGCACCGGCATCGCGCTGTGGTGGCCACGCGGCGCGGCACGCGTCGGGCAGGCACTGCGCCCCGACCTGTCGCTGCGCGGCCGGCCGCTGTGGAAGAACATTCATGCGACGGCCGGCATCTGGCTCGCGGCCGGCACGGTCGCGTTCATCCTGACGGGGCTGCCGTGGTCGGGCTCGTGGGGCAAGAACTTCAAGGCGCTGGCCGCGACCGTGAACCTCGGCGCGCCGGAAGGCGCCTGGGGTGGCGGGTCGGTGCGCTCGACACGCCCGGGCGCCGCC
>NZ_JAAGPG010000479.1:0-6170 GCF_017104665.1 Burkholderia sp. Se-20378
AGCTCAGCATCGCGTGTTCGCGCAGGCACTGGCCGGTGCGAACGACTACACGCCCGACTGGATGACCTGCTCGTACGAATGCGCGGGCTGGGGCTACGTGCTGCGCCGCACGCTCGCGACCGCGGCCGAAACCGGGCCGCGCACGCTGCTGCTGCAGATCGTCGACATCGACGTGCACGGCTTCACGTACTGGCACGGCAACCCCGCCTGGGGACGCTCGGGCTTCGGCGTGTGCTCGCTGCTCGTCGACGTCGGCCGCGAAGCGTCACCGTCGGCGCCATCGGTGCTCGCGGACGCCGCACCGCCGGCCAGCGCAGTCGTGCGGCTGGGCCGCGACATCCGCACTTTCTGCGCGGCCCGCCCCGGCTTGCAGGCGGCGCTGCCGTTCTTTCCGGCGACGTCGCGCCGTGCGCTGCTCGCGTCCGTCGGCAAGACGCCGCTGCTGCCGGACGGCCACGGGCTGTTCGGTCATGCGTTCGGCAGCGATCCGTGGCTGTCGGTGCTGCTCGCGCATCGCGACGGCGACACGCCGCGCCGCGCGGCCGTCTGCTCGCTCGCGCTGAACGGCTATTACGCGGTCGCCGACGTCGCATTCGCGCCGGACGCGACGTTCTCTCTCGACGACGAGGCGTGACATGGTGCGACCCGTTCACTTCACCTACCGGATCGAACGCGACGCTCGGCAGCCGGTTGCGGTCGCCGCAAGCGCGTACCGGATGCCGCTCGACACGCCGGCCGACTATGCACGCGCCGCGCTCGCCGAAAGCGCCGGCGACGTGTATGACGCCGGCGATGCGCTCGGCGGCGAACGCCGCGTGCTCCTCGACCACGTCCAGTATTTCGCGTTCCTGGCCGACATCACCGCGCGAATTCGCGATGCCGTGCATCCGGACGCACGCGTGTTCATCGAAGTCTGCGCGCCGTACTTCGGCGCGCTGCCGGCCGAACTGCTCGCGCCGCACGTACTGCTCGGCGTGCACCTGTACGACGAAGCATTGCGCGATGCCGCGCGCGGCGCGCCGGTCGTGTGGATCGGCGACCGCATCCTGCGCGACGCGGAGTTCGCCGGAGACAACCGCGTGTGCTGCGCGATCTGGCCCGCGCGGCTCGCCGACGCCTTCGACGCGCAGTTGCGCGGCCCGTGGCCGTCCTATGCGATCCGCCTCGACCCACATCCGGCCACACCGCGCGCCGCCGCCACGACGCTTACCGATTCCGCCCATCATTCCGGCGCCGCCGCGCAGCCGGGGAGACCTTGAAATGACTGACACGCTCACCGTTATGCAGGACACGGCCGACATCCGCTGGTCGATGCCCGTCGACGCCCTGATGTCGAACGACTACGAACTGCGCGAAGAGGCACTGAACCGGCTCTACGAAAAGGCGAAGGCCGCGCAGTGGGACGTCGCGACCGACGTCGACTGGAGTCACGACCTCGATCCGGCGAACCCGCTCGGCATGCCCGACCCGACGCTGCTGATCTACGGCACGGAGCTGTGGGGCAAGCTCTCCGACGCCGACAAGCGCGAGGTGCGCCATCACGCGCAGGGCTGGCTGCTGTCGCAGATCCTGCACGGCGAGCAGGCCGCGCTGATCTGCGCGTCGAAGCTCGCATCGGCCGAGAACGGCCTGAGCGCGCGGCTGTGCGCGGCCGCGCAGATGATGGACGAAGCGCGCCACGTCGAGGCGTACGCGAAGCTCGTCAACGAGAAGCTCGACGTCAGCTACCCGATGAGCCGCTCGCTGAAGGGGCTGCTGCACGACACGATCACGAGCAGCGCGCTCGACATGACGAACCTCGGGATGCAGGTGCTCGTCGAGGGCATTGCGCTGTCGATCTTCCAGAGCGTGGTCGCATACAGCACCGATCCGTTCATCAAGGACCTGTTCGTGCGGATCCAGCGCGACGAATCGCGCCACTTCGCGGTCGGCCGGATCACGCTGTGCCGCGTGTATGCGGAGATGAGCGCGGTCGAGCTGCGCGAACGCGAGGAGTTCGTCTGCGAGGGTGCAGCCGTGCTGTACGAGCACCTGTGCGCGGACGACATCTGGGAACCGATGGGTCTGTCGAAGCGCGAATGCAGCGCGATGGTGCGCGAGTCGCCGGTGTCGAGCTCGATCCGCCGCTCGATCTTCCGGCGCCTGGTGCCGACGATCCGCGAGATGGGCCTGCTCACGCCGACCGTGCAGGCGACCTTCGAAAAACTCGACGTCCTCGACTACGCGGCGATGCCGCTCAACTGAACCATGACGACGAACGCCTCCCAAGCATCCCGCGACGCCGGCTTCTGGATCGGCGTCGATGCAGTGGCCTACGAGCTGCCGGGCCTGCCCGTCGATATCGAGGCCTGGGCCGCCGAGCGCGACTACCCGGCGCAGCGGGCCGCGGCGATCGCGCATTCGGGCAGCCGCTATTTCCACATGGCGCTCGACACGAGCGAGACCGATCTCGCGATCGCGGCGGCCGGCCGCCTGCTCGACACCGCACGCGTGCATCCGTCCGACATCGGCGCGATCGTGCACGTGCACACGCAGCAGTTCAGCGTGCCGCCCGCGCCGCGCAGCCTGCCGCACGAGCTGGCCGCGCAGCTCGGCATCGAGCCGCTGTGGCTCGGTTCGGTCGCGCAGCTGAACTGCGTGTCGGTCGCGGCCGGCATCGAGACGGTGCGCGCGCTGATGCGCCGCCATCCGCAGCTCGACGCGGCGCTCGTCGTGTCGTCCGACCGCGTGTACGGCGAGGATTACCGGATGCGCCAGATGACGGGCGTGCAGTGCGACGGCGCGGCCGCGATGCTGATTGCCCGCAACAGCACGAAAAACCGGCTCGGCGGCATCGCGATCGAGACGCATGCGAAATGGCACCGCGGCTCGGATACCGTCGCCGCGAACGAGGCCGACCTGATCATGATGGAGTGGCCGTACACCCGCAAGGCGATCGACGCGGCGGTCGCGCTCGAGCCGCACGCGCTCGACGCGTATGAACTCGTGCTGCCGCACAACGCCGACCTGCCCGGCTGGAACGCGCTGTGCCGCGCGATGCGCGTGCCGGCCGAGCGGCTCTATGCGGAGAACATCCATGCGCGCGGCCATGCGTGCTGTTCGGATTTTCCGATCAACCTGGCCGACGTCGGGCTCGATGCGGTCGCGCACGGGCACCGCGTGCTCGGCGTGATGCAGTCGAACTGCGGCGCGTACGCAGCCGCCACGCTCCATCCGGTGGGCCGCCATGACGCCTGAGCGCCCGCTTCCGCCCGCCAACGACCACGCGTGGATCGCCGATCTGCGCACGCCGTGCTACGTGTACGAGCCGGAAATCGCGATCGCGCGCTACCGGTCGCTGAAGGCGCGGCTCGGCACGCGGCTGATCGTGTCGCTGAAGGCGAACCCGAACCAGGACATGCTCGCGCGCTGCGCGCATGCGTACGAGGACGGCGTCGAACTCGCGAGCCGTGGCGAACTCGACGCGGTGATCGGCCGGATCAAGACGCCGCGCTACCTGAACAACCCGTCGATGGACGAGATGTTCATGCGCGCCGGGCTCGCGTCGCGCTGCCATTTCGTGCTCGACAACCCGGACGCGGTCGCGCGCTTCGTGCCGCTGGCGCGCGAAGCAGCGGCCGGCGGCGGCACGCCGGGTTCCGTGCTGCTGCGCGTGAATGCCGGCGCGCTGGCCGGCGACGATGCGCGCGCGCTGTGGCACGACCACTTCGGAATGACGCCGAACGAGGCGCACGACGCGGTGCGCACGCTCGTCGCCGCCGGTTTGACGGTGGCCGGGCTGCACGTGTTCTCCGGCCCGCATTCGTTCATCCGCCAGGACGCGACGCAGCCCGACACGCTCGTGCTACCCGAACGGCTCGCGGCGCTCGCCCGCGATCTCGCGCCCGCCAACGGCGCCCCACTCGCGTCGCTGAGTCTCGGCGGCGGGTTTGCCGACGATCACCCGGGCGATGTCGCGTTCGAACGCTATGCGGCTGCGCTCGCCCCGTTGGCCGGCCAATACTCGCTCGCGCATGAATCCGGCCGCGCGATCTTCGCCGATGCGGGTGTGTTCGCGACGCGCGTCGTCGCGGTGAAGACGTGGCAGGACCGCACGATCGCGGTCTGCGACGGCGGGCTGTCGCATGCGTTCCTGCTCGCGCAGACCGAATCGGTGATGCGCCGGCTGGCCGCGCCGTCGCTCGTGCGGCGCACTCCGGCGCCGCCCGAACGCGGTGTACCGACGATCTATGTCGGCAGCACCTGCAGCCGCGCGGACGTGATCGGCCGCGACGACACGGGCGCACCGCCGCAGGTCGGCGACATCGCCGTGTTCGCACGCTGCGGCGCGTATCACCGCACGTACTCGATGGCGCATTTCCTGTCCCACGAAGCCGCGCACGTGTACGTGCGGCCCGCCTAGACCAACCTGAGAGAGGAGCCGATCATGAACGCACTGATCAGCGTCGCCGACCTGCTCGAACACGGCGCCGCGCGCTGGCCGCAGCATCCCGCGTATGCCGACGGCGGCGGCACGATGACCTACGAACAGCTCGCGCGCGCGGTCCGCCGCGCCGCCGCCGCGCTCGCATCACGTGGCGTACAGCCCGGCGAACGCGTCGCCATCTACGCACCGAAACGCATCGAAACCGTGGTCGCGATGCTCGCGGCCAACGCGCTCGGCGCGATCTTCGTGCCGGTCAATCCGCAGTTGAAGGAAGCGCAGATCGAACACATCGTCGCCGACAGCGGCGCGGCGCTGTTCATGACCGGCGCGCAGCGGTTGAAGCGCCTGCCGGCGCTCGCCGCGCTCGTCGGCGCCCGCGCGATGCTGATCGAGGAACTCGCCGACGCGATCAACGCGCCGGGCACCGACACAGCGGCACCAGCCCTCACCGGCCGCCCGGTGGACGACGATCCGGCCGCGCTGCTTTACACGTCCGGCTCGACCGGCAAGCCGAAGGGCGTGGTCGTGTCGCACCGCAACCTCGTATCGGGCGCGTTCAGCGTCGCCGCGTATCAGGGGCTGGCCAGTGACGACGTCGTGCTCGGCGTGCTGCCGCTCAGCTTCGACGCGGGCCTCAGCCAGCTCACGACCGCGCTGGCCTCCGGCGCGTGCTACGCGCCGCTCGACTTCCTGCAGCCGGCAGAAGTGCCGCGCCATTGCGACGCGTTCGGCGTGACGTCGATCACCGGCGTGCCGCCGCTGTGGATGCAACTCGCATCCGCCGGCTGGAGCGACACGGCGCGCACGCGGATCCGCCGCTTCGCGAACACCGGCGGCCATCTCGCAACGCCGCTGCTGCACCGCCTGCAGGCGCTGTTCACGAACGCCGCGCCGTACCTGATGTATGGCTTGACCGAAGCGTTCCGCTCGACCTACCTGCCGCCGACCGACGCCGCACTGCGCCCGACGTCGATCGGCAAGGCCGTGCCGAACGCCGAAATCCTCGTGCTGCGCGCGGACGGCAGCGAATGCGCGGTCGACGAACCCGGCGAACTCGTGCATCGCGGCGCGTTCGTCACGCTCGGCTACTGGAACCGGCCCGAGCTGACCGCGCAGCGCTTTCGTCCGCTGCCGCGCCGGCACGGCGAGATCCCGCGCCCCGACATCGCCGTGTGGTCCGGCGACATCGTGCGCCGCGACGCGGACGGCTACCTGTATTTCGTCGCGCGCGGCGACGACATGATCAAGACGTCCGGCTATCGCGTCAGCCCGACCGAGGTCGAGGACGTGCTGTTCGCGCTGCCCCACATCCGCGAGGCCGCCGTGTTCGGCGTGCCGCATGCATCGCTCGGCGAAGCGATTGCAGCGTGCGTCGTATCGACGCTCGACGCCGACGCCTGCCGCGCCGACATCGCACGCGCCTGCCGCGATGCATTGCCGACCTACATGAGCCCGCTCGTCGTCGAGCCGCTGCCGGCGTTGCCGCGCAACCCGAACGGCAAGATCGACCGCCCCGCGCTGAAAAACCAGTATCGCGACGCGTTCGCGCGCACGAACGAGGAGACCGCCGCATGACCCTGTCGACGCTCGATGAAACCTGCCTCGGCGCGCGCCGCGTCGCCGAGCCCGGCACGCTGGCCCTGTCGGGCGGCGTCGTGGTGCTGCCGCCCGCCGTCGTGTTCAGCGCGATCCAGGCGCAGGAGCGCCATCCCGGCTACCGGCATCTGCTGCTGCCGCGCTCGGC
>NZ_JAAGPG010000480.1:0-237 GCF_017104665.1 Burkholderia sp. Se-20378
GTGCTGTTGGTGGTCTGTGTGGGTGGTGGTGTGCGTCTCAGAGTTCAGTTATGTGGTGCTCGTCTGGCTGTATTTTGTGCGCCGTGTGCGCAGCAGCGGCTGGGTGTACGCGGGGGATCGTGCTGTGAGGGTCGTGGAGAGCTGTCACGGGATAGGTGGTGGGTGTGTGGGACGCTGGGTGGGTGGGGGGGGGGGGGGGGTGGGGCGGGGGGGGGGGGGGGGGGGGGGTTTTTTTTT
>NZ_JAAGPG010000481.1:0-6060 GCF_017104665.1 Burkholderia sp. Se-20378
CGTGCCTCGTCGGCGCGCTGCCGATGCTCGGTGCGCTGCTGGCGGTCGAGGCGCGCCGTCTCGCGGGCGGCCACGATCCGCTGCTCGACGTGCGCCTGCTGCGCAACCCCGTCGTCGCGCTCGGGCTCGCGCTGGCGTTCCTGTTCTATACGCTGAGCGCGTTCTTCCTCAGCTACGGGATCTACCTGCAGGGCTGCCTGAACTGGTCGCCGCTTGCGTCGGGGCTCGCGATCCTGCCGCTCGGGCTCGGCTTCCTGTCGAGCCCGTTGCTGATGCCGCGACTCGTCGGCCGGTTCGGCGGCTATCGCGTGCTCACGCTCGGTTTCGCGATGCTCGCGGCCGGCGTCGCGACGGCGGCCGCGCTGGCAGGTGCAGTCGCGCCGGGCCCCGGCTTTTACGCGGGGATCGCGGCGATCGGGATCGGCCAGGGCCTCGTGCTGCCGTCAGTCGTGCGGATCGTGCTCGCGGAAGTCGACACGGCGCGCGCGGGGGTCGCCTCCGGCATGGTCACCGCGATGCTGCAGATCGGTGCGGCCGTCGGCGCGGCCACGCTCGGCGGCATGTTCTTCGCCCGGCTCGGCGCGCATCCGGCCGCGCTCGATTATGTGCAGGGCTTCAGAACGGCGATGTTCGCGCTGACGGCCGTGCTGCTCGTGTGCATCGCGCTGTCGGCCATGCTCGGGCCGCTGCATCGGCGGCTGCACCCCGGGACGTAAGCGCGACGGGAATCGCAGCGACGGCAGGGTCTGACGCGGAAACGGTGCAGAGGTAGCGGCTCGCCTGGAGCCGGCTTACGCGTGATGCTTGCGTTGCGCCTGTCGCGCTTCCCATTCGGCCAGCTCGACGCGATAGCGCGCGAGTGCTTCGTCGTAGAGATCGAAGACGCACGGCGAGCAGCCGCTGTTGCAGCAGTCTTCCAGTTCGGGTTGGATAGGCGGGGTCGGACGGGGATCGTCGACGGACGGATCCCCGGAAGGTTGGTTCGGCACGGCGTGGTCCGGTGAAGTAAGACGATCAGTATAGGTCGATCCGGGCCACCGCCGCTTTCTGCAGGCCGAGCGGCTGGACGGCTGTCGGTTCGACGCGGCCGTCGACACCTTCGACGTCGCCAGGTCGATCACGCGCATCACCGTATCGTCATACGTCCGGAAGTAATACTTGCGCGCCTCCAGGTCGGCGATCGTGATCCACTGCGTGTACTTCGCAGACCGGCGTGTCGTGATCGAGCGGGCAGCGCAACGGCGAACTCATCGATAATGGCGCGAAGGCAGACGGCATCGATCCGTTGCACTCGCCCCATTCACGCCACACAGGAGCTGCGTCATGGCTGAAGCAGTGAACCCGCCGGAAGTCTGGGCGCCGTTCGGCGCGTTCTCGATGGCCGTGATCCAGGGTGACGGCCGGATCGTGCATCTGAAGGGGCAAGTGGCCCTCGACCGCGACGGCCAGGTGGTCGGCCACGGCGACATGCGCACGCAGGTGCGGCAGACGCTCGACAACATCCGCGCCGTGCTCGCCACGCTGGGCGGACAGATGCAGGACGTGATCTCGCTCGTTCACTACGCGACCGACATCGATGCCTTCATGCAGGCCGGCGACATCCGCAGGATGGTCTTCGCCGAGCCTTATCCCGTGACGACGACCGTTCAGGTCGAGCGTCTCTACCATCCCGATCTGCTGATCGAGATCACTGCTGTTGCCGAGATTCCGCTGGCGCGGTTTCGCCGGCCTGCATCGCGTGCGTGAAGCGGCGATGCGGTGCGCTGCCTCGCCGCCTCACGCGCCGGTCGTCGCCTTCCCGACCGGCGCGCTTCCCCGCCACCCGCGCGCCTACTTCACCTGCGCGGCCGGCTTCGCGGCGCCCGCACCCGCCTTGTCGGCCAGCGGCTGCCACGCGGCACCGAGCGAATACCAGTCGACGCGGCGCGTGAGCGTCATGATGCCGGCGAGGATCGCGAACAGCAGCAGCGAACCGAGCATCAGTGCGTTGTCTTCCGACAGCAGCAACCCGTAGAGCGCCGCGTAGAGCACCCCGAGCAGCACCGCGAACACCGCCCCGCGCTTCACGCTGTGCAGCACGAACGACAGGTAGAAGGCGAGCAACCCGATGCATGCGCCGCTCGCCGCGAGATACGCATACGCGAACCTGATGTGTTCGGACAGGCTCAGCAGCAACAGGAAGAACAGCGCGAGCGACAGGCCGACCAGCGTGTACTGGATCGGGTGAATGCGCAGCCGCTTCACGAGTTCGTACATGAAGAAGCTCGCGAACGTGAGCATCACGAACAGCGCGCCGTACTTCGTCGCGCGTTCGGCCTGCAGATAGACGTTCACGGGTTCGATCACCGATACCGACGCCATTTCGATCGCGCCTTCCCCGTTGCCCGAGATGATCTGTTCACGCGCCTTCGTGTTGAACGACGTCACGCGCCAGTTGCCGGTGAAGCCGCGCGCATCGACCGTGCGGTTGTTCGGCAGGAACGCGCCGTCGAAACTCGGATGCGGCCACGTCGATTTCAGCGAGAAATCGTTCTGGTCGCCCACCGGCGCGAACGCGACGGAATCCGCGCCGCGCAGCGGCAGGTCGATGCTGAACGGCACGGCCGCCCCCGCGTTTGCTTCCGCCAGCGCCGCGAGATCGATGTTCGCGTGCACACCCTGGCGCAGGCTGTCCAGCCGCGTGCCCTGCTCGACGTCGAAGCGCGCGCCGCCGATGCGCAAGTCGGGTTGCGCGGTCAACCCACGAATGTCGCCGATGCCGATCGACACATAGACATCGTCGACCTTGAAGCTCACGTGGCCGTCCGCCTGAGGCAGCTTCTTCAGGTCCGGCAACGGCAGCGTGCCGGTCATCCGGCTGGCCAGCTCGTACACCAGCGCCTTGTGGATGCCGCGATAGCGGACGCTGGTCGTCAACGTGCCGTCGACGTTCAGCGTCTTCGGAAACACGAGCAGGCGCTTCGTCTCGCTTCGCAGGCTCGTCTTGGCCGCGCCGCGGGCCGGCGTGTCGTCGCGTACGCGCGTGACTTCCGTGTAGTGCACGACGAGCACGGGGCCCGCCACCGTCTGCGGCCCCGCATAGCTCGACCAGATGCTCTGCAGCGCATCCCGGCGATACGCGGAGCGTTCCTGCACGATGCTTTGCACCATCTGCAGCGGGATCAGGATCAGCAGCGCGAGGAACGCGGTGATCGCGAATTTGAACAACAGGACTCGATTCATGGCCGACAAGTACCGGAGTAAAAGGGTACGGTCAGCATGAGCAGCCCCGGTGAAGGGCGATTGAAGCCGGTGTGAAGCGAATGTGAGGCGAGCGTGAAGCGCGCTCAGCCCGCCGACGGCAGCGTGAGCGTCGCGCACGCGCCGCCTTCGTCGCGGTTCGCGAGCGCGACCTGGCCGCGGTGCAGCATCGCGACTTCGCGGACGAAACACAGCCCGAGGCCCGTGCTGCGATCCTGCCCGTCGGGGCGCGGCAGCGAGTAGAAGCGCTCGAACACGCGCGCCAGTGCGTAGTCGGGCACGCCGGGGCCGTCGTCGGCCACGCGCACGACGGCGACGTGCGCCCTGCCCGCCGGCTGCCGTTCGAGCGCGATGCGGATCGTGCTGCCCTTCGGCGCGAAATCCAGCGCGTTGTCGAGCAGGTTGCCGAGCGCCTGGCGCAGCAGGAACGGATCGCCCTCGACGACCGCCGGGTCGGCCGCGTCGTGCGCGTCGATCGTGAGGTTCACGCCGCGCTGCCGCGCGCGCGGCTCGATATCGTCGACGAGCTGTTCGAGCACCGGCCGCAACGCGACCGGTTCGCGCACCGACAGGCGCTGCTTCTGCTCGACTTCGGCCAGCGCGAGCAGCTTGCGGATCATCTGTTCGAGGCGGCCGGCCTGGCGGCGGATGTTCTCGGTGAAGCGCCGGCGGTTCGCGACCGGCATCTCCTCCTGCAGCAGTTCGGCCGCGCCGCTGATCGCCGCCAGCGGGCTTTTCATCTCGTGCGTGAGCGTGTGGATGTAGGTTTCGACGTACTGCCGGTCTTCCAGCCGCTGATGCATGCTTTCCACCGCGCGCCCCAGCTCGGCGAGTTCGCTCGCGCCCTGCAGCGGCATGTCGGCCCGCTCGCCCGCCGCGATCGCGCGCGCATAGCGCTGCAGGCGCCGCAACCCGACCACCAGCCACCAGGTGCAGGCCACGCCGATCAGGATCGCACCGCCCATCAGCAGCGCGCCGTACAGCATGATCTTGCGCTGGCTGCGCGCGATGAACGGCGCGACCGTCTGGTTCGGCTTCGCGATCGTCAACACGCCGATGATCTCGTTGCCGCGACGGATCGGCGCCGCCACGTGCATCACGGTGCTGCTGTCGTCGTTCGGATCGCTGCGCGTGCTGCGCGCGCCGTACTCGCCGCGCAGCGTCCGGTACACGTCGTTCCAGCGCGAATAGTCCTGCCCGACCGCCTTTCCGGACGAGTCGTAGCGCACGATGCCATGCGCGTCGGTGATGTAGAGACGGTAGCCGATCGCGTTCTTCTGCACGCCCCATACGTTCGCGCTGACCGGGTGTTCGTGCAGATTCGAGAGCTGCCGCGCGAACGCGCCGTCGGCGATGTGGCCGTTCGCCATGTCGTCGGCGGCCAGCGTCGCGAGCACTTGCGCGGTATCGACGAGCGTGTCCTCCATCGCCTCGCGCACGCCCGGCTTCACCTCCTGCACGAACACGCGCAACGTGATCAGCGCGGCCAGGCCGACGATCAGGAAAAAGCCGAAGAAGATGCGCAGGCCGATATGCATGGACGGAGCCGGTCGTTACGGTTGCAGCGAATAACCCATCCCGCGATGCGTGCGGATCGGGTCGCGCTCGGGATCGATCGCGCGCAGCTTCGCACGCAGCGTCTTGATGTGCGTGTCGACCGTGCGGTCGGCCGAATCGAAGGCCTCGTGCCACACGAGGTCCATCAACTGTTCGCGCGAATAGATGCGCCCCGGATGGCGGACCAGCAGCGCCAGCAGCCCGAATTCGTAGCGTGTGAGGTCGAGTGCGTGCCCGAGCCACGACACGCGCGCGCCATCGGTATCGAGTGTGAAGCCCGGTGCGATGGTCGCAGCCGGCACGGGGACGGGTGTCGATTCGGGGGCGGCCGTCCGGTAGAAACGCCGCAGGATCACGCGCACCCGCGCCGCCAGCTCGCGCGGCGAAAACGGCTTGACCACGTAATCGTCGGCGCCGATTTCGAGCCCGACGATCCGGTCGATTTCATCGTGCCGCGCGGTGAGGAAGATCACCGGCACGTCGGAGAACGTGCGCAGCCGCCGGCACACCTCGAAGCCGCTGAGATCCGGCAGGCCGACGTCGAGCACCACGAGATCGAAGCGCGTGTCGCGCAGGTGGTCGAGCGCCGCCTGCCCGAGTGTGCAGTGGACGGTCTGCATGCCGTCGGTGCCGAGGGCGTAGATGATCGTGTCCGCGATCGCCACTTCATCTTCGACGATCAGGATATTGGGCTGATGCATGGTCTCAGGCTGGGCTCGCGCAATCCGGTGCGACATTGTACGCACGGCCGGCCGCGACGCGAGCCCCTGCCCGCCGCGCTATGCCACGCGGCCGGTCACCGGAATCGACGCGCCGGTGATCGCCTGCGCGTCGGCCGACAGCAGGAAGCCGATCGTCGCCGCGATCTGCTCCGGCTTCACCCAGCGCGTGAAATCCGCGTCCGGCATGTCCGCGCGGTTCGGCGGCGTATCGATGATGCTCGGCAGGATCGCGTTCACCGTCACGCCGCGGTCAAGCAGTTCGGCCGCCAGCGCCTCGGTGAGCCGCGCGACGCCGGCCTTCGCGGCGGCGTACGCGCCCATCCCCGTGCCGGCCTTGAACGCCGCGCCCGCGCCGATGTTGACGATGCGCCCGGCCGGGTTCGCCAGCAGGTGCGGCAGCGCGGCCTTCGATGCGTTCAGCGCGGTCTTCACGTTCAGTTCGTACATGCGGTCCCACGTGGCGGCGTCGCCGTCGGCGATCGTCTGCCACACGAACGCGCCCGCGATGGTCAGCAGCGCGTCGACCCGGCCGAATTCGCGC
>NZ_JAAGPG010000482.1:0-6363 GCF_017104665.1 Burkholderia sp. Se-20378
GCGCACGAGTTCGGCGGCGGTCTGGTCGCCGAGCATCCAGTCGAGGATGTAGCCGTCGAAATCCTCGACTTCCAGTGCCTTGCGGAACGCCGCGCCGTCGAAGTACGGAATCGCGTTCACGCCTTTCGCCCGATTCCGCACTCGTCTGTGTACGCATCGTTCAAGGCTGCGCTGACGGGTTTCCCGAAAGGCCTTTCCCTCGCACTCGGGCCGGCCGGCATTCGCGTAAACCAGATCGCTCCCGAAACCACCGAGACGCCGCAGGTGCCCGTCAGCGCGATGGTCGCGGCCGAGCATCGCGAGCACATCCCGCGCTGGATCCCGCTCGGGCGCTTCGGCGCGGCCGGCGATATCGCGGGCGCCGCGCTGTTCCTCGCGAGCCCGCTCGCCGCGTGGGTCACCGGCACGACGCTGCATGTCGACGGCGGCGCGCTCGCGGCGGCCGGCTGGTATCGCGACCCGAACGGCTTCTGGACCAACATGCCCGTCGTCACGGGCAACGGCTTCAACTTCTGAGCGGCACCGCTCGCCTGTTCATTTCACGCGGCGCGGATGCGCCGCTACCGGAGACACCATGAAGATCCTGATCGTCGGCGGCACCGGCCTCATCGGCGGCCATGCCGCGCTGCACCTGCACGCGCAAGGCAACCATGTCACGCTCGCCGCGCGCAAGCCGCCCGCGCCCGGCAGCGCGCTCGCCCAGTTCGACGTGCTGCTGCGCGACTACGTGGCCGGCAACTTCACGCGCGACGATCTCGCGGCGTTCGATGCAGTGGTGTTCGCCGCCGGCAACGACATCCGCCACTTGCCGCCCGGCACCGACGAAGCCGCGCACTGGGAACGCGCGAACGTCGACGCCGTGCCGCGCTTTTTCGCGCTGGCGCGCGACGCGGGCGTGAAGCGCGCGGTGCTGGTGGGCAGCTTCTATCCGCAGGTCGCGCCGGCGCTCGTCGACACGGTGCCGTACGTACGCTCGCGCCATCTCGCCGACGAACGCGTGCGTGCGCTCGCGACGCCGTCGTTCGCCGTCTGCAGCGTCAATGCGCCGTTCGTCGTCGGATCGGTGCCGGGGCTGCGCAACGAGATGTTTGCGGCGTACACCGGCTATGCGCAGGGCCAGTTCGCGGGGCTGCCGGTGTTCGGGCCGGCCGGCGGCAGCAACTTCATCTCGACGCAATCGCTGTCGGAAGCGATCTGGGGGGCGCTGCAGCGCGGCGAAGCGGGCAAGGCCTACCTCGTCGGCGACGAGAACCTCAGCTTCGCCGACTACTTCGCGGCCTTCTTCCGTGCGGCCGGCAATCCGCAGGACGTGCCGTCGCTCGACCAGGAGCATCCGCTGCTGCCCGACATGGCGATCTACACGGGGCGCGGCAACGTCGTGTCGTACGAGCCCGATCCGGCCGACAGCGCGCTGCTGCGCTACCGGCGCGGCGACGTGCAGCGCGCGGTGGACGAAGTCGTCGCGCATTGCCGCGCGCAATAAGCGAACGGCGCGTGCATGGCGCCGATGCAAAAACGTCCCGCCGCCGGCGATGCATGCCGGCGGCGGGACGTCAGGACAACTCGGTCGATGCGGACCGTCAGGCGCCGATGCGCTGCTCGATCTTCTTCATCGTATCGGTCATTTCGACCGGCAGGCGCAGCTTCAGCGTATCGAACAGCGCTGCATGCAGCTTCAGCTCCTCGCGCCATTCGTCGGCGTTCATCGACGTCACCGCATCGAACTGCTCGCGCGTGAAATCGAGGCCGTCCCAGTGCAGGTCTTCATACGCCGGCGACACGCCGAACGCATGCTCGCCGCCACCGCCCGTGCCTTCGAGGCGATCGAGCATCCACTTCAGCACGCGCATGTTCTCGCCGAAGCCCGGCCACACGAACTTGCCGTTCGCATCCTTGCGGAACCAGTTCACGCAATAGATCTTCGGCAGTTTCGCGCCCGCGCCTTCGAGCTGCTTGCCGAGTTTGAGCCAGTGCGCGAAATAATCGCTGACGTTGTAGCCGCAGAACGGCAGCATCGCGAACGGATCGCGGCGCACGATGCCCTGCTGGCCAACTGCCGCAGCAGTCGTCTCCGAGCCCATCGTTGCGGCCATGTACACGCCTTCGACCCAGTCGCGCGCCTCGGTCACGAGCGGCACGGTCGTCGAACGGCGGCCGCCGAAGATGAATGCGTCGATCGGCACGCCGGCCGGGTTCTCCCAGTCGCCGTCGATCGACGGGCACTGCGCGGCCGGCGCCGTGAAGCGCGAATTCGGATGCGCGGCCTTGCGGCCCGTTTCCTTGCCGATTTCCGGCGTCCACGGGTTGCCCTGCCAGTCGGTCAGCTTCGCGGGCGGCGTGTCGGTCAGCCCTTCCCACCATACGTCGCCGTCTTCCGTCAGCGCGACGTTCGTGAAGATCACGTTTTCGGTGAGCGTCGAAATCGCGTTCGGGTTGGTCTTCACGCCGGTGCCCGGTGCGACGCCGAAGAAGCCGGCTTCCGGGTTGATCGCATACAGTCGGCCGTCGCGGCCCGGTTTCAGCCATGCGATGTCGTCGCCGATCGTCGTGACCTTCCAGCCGTTGAAGCCCTGCGGCGGAATCAGCATCGCGAAGTTGGTCTTGCCGCATGCGGACGGGAACGCAGCCGCGACGTGATACTTCTTGCCGGCCGGCGACGTCACGCCGAGGATCAGCATGTGTTCGGCGAGCCAACCCTGGTCGCGGCCCATCGTCGACGCGATACGCAGCGCGAAACACTTCTTGCCGAGCAGCGCGTTGCCGCCGTAGCCCGAGCCGAAGCTCCAGATTTCGCGTGTTTCGGGGAAATGCACGATGTACTTGACCGGGTTGCACGGCCACGGCACGTCCTGCTGGCCGGCTTCGAGCGGATGGCCGACGCTGTGCACGCACGGCACGAACTCACCGTCCTCGCCGAGCACGTCATATACCTCGCGGCCCATGCGCGTCATGATCCGCATGTTCACGGCGACGTACGGGCTGTCGGACAGTTCGACGCCGACGTGCGCGATCGGCGAGCCGAGCGGGCCCATCGAAAACGGCACGACATACAGCGTGCGGCCGCGCATCGAGCCGCGGAACAGGCCGTTGAGCGTCTCGCGCATTTCGGCGGGTTCGATCCAGTTGTTGGTCGGGCCGACGTCATCGCGCGAGGCCGCGCAGATGAACGTGCGATCCTCGACGCGCGCGACGTCGGACGGATCGGATTGCGCGAGATACGAATTCGGGCGCTTCGCCGGGTTCAGGCGCGTGAGCGTGCCCTGGTCGACCATCGCCTGGCACAGCGCGTCGTTTTCTTCCTGCGAACCGTCACACCACACGACGCGCTCGGGCTCCGTGAGCGCCGCGATGCGCGACACCCAGTCGATCAGCTTGCGATGTTTGACGAAAGCCGGTGGAGCGATCAGCGGGCCGTGTGTTGCTTCGGCCAAAGTGTTTTGCGACATGAGGATGTCTCCAGATTATTGGGCGGGGATGGGGGTTGCGGGGCGAGCCCGCGAGATGGGGGATGCGATTGGAGCGCAGGGTGCGGCGGCACGCAAGGCGGGACGCGCGAGCGGAGCGCGCGTCGATGCCGCGATGCATGCGAGAGAAGGTGATGTCTCTTTAGTAATTGCGAACGCGAGTTTCGCCATACAAGCAACCTGCCGTACAACTCCATGACGGCCAGCATACCATCGCCGTTATTCGGCAAACGTTGCGTTGCAACAAGAAACAACTATGTCGGCGAGCCGGCACGCCGGTTGCCTGTGCGTGCTTTTTACAGCGCCATTGCGTGCGCTTTGGGGACAAAACGGCCGGGACGGCCGTCCGGCAAGGGTTTCGCGGAAGCGGCAAATCCGGCGCGCCGCTCCCGCGTGGGGCCAGCGCGAACGCGGGCCGGGTGAATTCACGTTTTCGCTACTCAGGCAAACCCTGAATTAGGTTGCGTACACAAACATCTGACGTGAGCGTGTCGCAAGCACCCCTGCTCAAAACGGTGCGCCAGGCAATCCGGGGTAATACGCGCCTGCCGCCATCCCGCCGTCGACGGCCAGCTCGGCGCCGTTGCAGTACGACGCTTCGTCGCTCGCGAGGAACAGCGTCGCACGCGCGATTTCGTCGGGCAGGCCGACGCGTTGCAGCGGCACGTTCGCATAGTGCTTGTTGATTTCCTCGAGCGGCGCGCCGGTCGGGTTCGACATCGCGGTGTTCACGCCGCCCGGATGGATCGAATTCACGCGCACGCCCTGGTGGCCGAGTTCGAGCGCCGCGACCTTCGTCAGCCCGCGCACGCCCCACTTGCTCGACACGTACGCGGCCAGCGCATTCACGCCGCGCAGCCCGTCCACCGACGAGATGTTGACGATCGACCCGCTCTTCTGCGCGATCATGTGCGGCGCGATGGTCCGGATTCCGACGAACGTCCCGACGAGGTTGATCGACACCGCGCGCTCGAAATCGCGTTTCGACAGTTCGGTGATACCGCCGAACGTCAGCACGGCTGCATTGTTGACCAGTACGTCGATACGGCCGAACTGCTCCATCGTCGCGTCGGTCACGCGCACCCAGCTCGCTTCGTCGGCGACGTCGAGCCGCATGAAGCGCGCCGCGTCGCCCAGCTCGCGCGCGAGCGCTTCGCCTTCCGCGTCGAGCACGTCGCCGATCACGACGCGCGCACCCTCCTCGACGAACAGCCTGCACGTCGCCGCGCCCATGCCACGCGCACCACCCGTGACGATCGCTACCTTTCCTTCCAGTCGACCCATGTCGTCCTCTCTTCGATTCCGGTTTGCCGGCTGCCGCGCGCATGCGGGCGTGCTTGCCGGTTCATGATTGGCACGCGGCCAGCGCCGCGCGCCGTTGGCCCCCGCCGTCAGCCCCAGTAAGCCTGCCCGCCGTCGAGCGGCAGCGTCGCGCCCGTCAGGTACGCGGCATCGCGGCTCGCCAGGAACACGATCGCGCGCCCGATGTCCTGCTCGCAGTCGCCGACGCGGCCGAGCGGAATCGTGCGGAAGAACGCGGCGGCTTCCTGCGGATTCGCATCGACCCAGCCTTTCAGGCCCGGCGACAACGCATGCGGCGCGACCGCGTTCACACGGATGCCGTCCGCACCCCATTCGCAGGCCGCCGCGCGCGTCAACGCACGAATCGCCTCCTTGGTCGCCGCATACGCGCCATAGCCGGACGCGTCCCAGCGCACCGCGGCCGACGAAGCGAAATTGACGATCACGCCGTCACCCTTCAGATGCGGATGGCACGCGCGCATCATCCGCAGCGTCGCGATCGGCCCCGATTCGAGCCCCGCCATGAAATCCGCGTCGGTCACGTCGAGCAGGCGGCCGAGTGGCACGACCTGCGCGTTGTTGATCAGGATCTGCACGCCACCGAACCGCGCGACGACGCTGTCGACGCATTGCTCGATCTGCGTAGCGTCCATTACGTCGCACACGAACGGTTCAGCTACACCGCCGCGCGCGCGGATCGCCTCGCAAGTCGCGAGCAGCTTGTCGCGGGTACGGCCGACCACCGCGACGTGCGCGCCTTCCGCGGCGAGCGCCTGTGCGACGCCCTGGCCGACGCCCTGCCCCGCGCCCGTCACGAGCGCGACCTTGCCTTTCAGGATGCCCATGTGCGCTCCTCAGGCGACGATCGCCGGATGCGCCTGCACGGGCCCGCCGAGCAGTTCGCGATACGACGGCGGCTGCTTGCCGTCGAGATCGGCGATGCCGTACTGCAGCGCGGCTTCCGCGCCGACGAGCACCTGCCCCGACAGCGCCATGCGCTGCGGATCGCCGTGGATCGCATGAATCACGCGGCCGGTGAATTCGGGGCTTTCCGCGACGAGCGAGAATTCCTTGTACAGATCCGGGTGTTCTTCCCACACGCGCGTCGTGCGCTCGGTGCGCAGCGGGCCCATCCAGATCGACACGGCCGCGACGTCGAACGGCTTCAGATCGACGGCCATGTCCTTCGCGAACTTGTCGACGCCGGATTTCTGCGCGCCGTAGGCGGCGCCGTGCATGTAGCAGCTCGCGCCAAACGACGACGTGAACGCGATCAGCCCGCTGCGACGCTGCGCCATCAGGCGCGCCGCGTGCCAGCTCGCGACATAGGCCGAGCGCAGCCCGACGTCGAGGATGTTGACGAGATCGAGCGACTTCTCCCAGAACGGGCCCGGCAGGATCAGCTGATCGTGCAGGTAAGTCGCGTTGTTGACGAGAATGTCGAGCCGCCCGCTTTCGCGTTCGACGCGCTCGAACAGCGCCTTCACCTGCGCGTCGTCCGCGTGGTCGCAGGCCACCGCGATCCCGCGGCCGCCGAGCGCGTCGATCTCGCGTGCGGTCTCGTGGATCGTGCCGGGCAGCGGCGCATCGCCTTAGC
>NZ_JAAGPG010000483.1:0-237 GCF_017104665.1 Burkholderia sp. Se-20378
GCGTGTCGGTACACATTAATGAGTGTAGTAGTGTAGATGTGTGAGTCAGTGTCGTTTGGTGGTTAGGTATTATGTATTCGTGCTGTGATTGATATAGATGTCGTGTGAGGTGAGTGATGTTCGTACTTGATTGATTGTTGTGCGTGTCGAGATGATTATATGTTTGGTAGTGTGTTTGTTGTTTGTTTTATATTATGTGATAGTATGTGTGATCCTGGTTTGTTTTTTTTTTTTTTT
>NZ_JAAGPG010000484.1:0-6125 GCF_017104665.1 Burkholderia sp. Se-20378
TTGGCGTGGCGACGTGGCCGACGCGATCGGCCCGTATCACGCGCGCCTCGTGCCGCTGCTGCCCGCGCTGCCGCCGCTGTGGACGCACGGCGACTGGCATGCGTCGAACCTGCTGTGGACCGAGGCGGGGCCCGGCGCGCAGGTGCGGACGGTACTCGATTTCGGGCTGTCGGATCGCACCTGCGCGGTGATGGATCTCGCGCTCGCGATCGAGCGCAATACGGTCGACTGGATGGCGCCGGCCGATGCGCGCCGCGTCGAGTACGCGCAGATCGACGCGCTGCTCGACGGGTATGAATCGCTCGAACCGCTGGGCGACGAAGCCTACGCGGCGCTGGTCGCGCTGCTGCCGATCGTGCATACGGAGTTCGCACTGTCGGAAGTGGCCTATTTCGGTTGCATCATCGATGCGCCGGCAATCGTCGACATCGCATACGACGGCTACCTGATCGGTCACGCGCGCTGGTTCGGCGAACGCGACGGCCGGCAACTGCTCGACTGGCTCGTGCAGCGCCGGCGGGCGAAGCAAGGCGCTGCCTGATTCGCCTGCGGGGAATCGCCGCATACGCGTGCCGATTTCCCGTGCCACCGCCATCTTCCGTGCGGCCGTCGCGTCGCACGTTCATCGAATCCTCCTGATCGCCGAGGCGGGGCATGGCTCCCGCGGGGCGCCGCACGCATGCGCGCGGCTGCGCCCAACATGACGGAAATGTCATCTTCGCCTCATGTTCGCACTGCGGCCGGACCGTAGCATCGGTCGCGAACCGTTACCGCAGAACCGAACATGCTCAAGCTCAACCTCGCCGTGGCGATCGTCTTCGCGATGGCCGCGACGGCTCATGCGCAGCCGTCGCTGTCGCCGGGGCCGGTCCCGGCTGCCTCCGGCAGCGCCGCGCCGATCGGCGCACCGCCCCCCGACGCTCTCGCTCCCACCTCGCTGACGCTTGCCGATGCGCTATCGGTCGCGGCCCGGAACAATCCGGCGCTGCGCGGCGCACGCGCGGACGTCGATGCGTCGGCTGGCGCACTGATGCAGGCCGGCGCGCGGCCGAATCCCGAAGTGTCGTTCCTGCAGGAGGGGTTTCGTCGCGCCGAACGCACGTCGACCGCGCTGATCAACCAGACGATCGAACTAGGCGGCAAACGCAGCGCGCGGCTCGATGTCGCGTCGTACGGCAGGGAAGCGGCCAATGCATCGCTCGACGAGCAGGGCGCCGTCGTGCGCGCCGACGTGATCGCCGCGTTCTACGGGCTGCTGGCCGCGCAGCGCCAGCTTCAGGTGACCGAGGAATCGGCCGCGATCGCCGCGCGTTCCGCGGATCTGGCGAGCCGCCGCGCACAGGCCGGCAAGGTGTCGCCGGTCGAGGCGACCAAGGCGCACGTGGCGGCGGCCGGCGTGCAGATCGAAGTCGTGACCGCGCGCGGCCGTGTCGAGGTCGCGCGCGAGAAGCTGATCGCGGTGATGGGCGAAGCGCGCGACGGCCGGCTTGCGGTGCAGGGCGATCTTGAAGCCGTGCCGCCGGTCGAGACGTTGTCCGCGCTGACCGCACAGCTCGACGATGCGCCGCTCGCGCGGATCGCACGCGCCGAGATGCTGCGCTCGAACGCGGCCGTGTCGCTCGAACGCGCGCGGCGCATTCCGGACGTGACGATCAGCGCCGGCGTGAAGCGCGTGACCACGGGCGGCGTGCCGGACAACCAGGCGGTGGTCGGCGTGTCGATCCCGATTCCGCTGTTCAACACGAACAAGGGCGCGCTGCTCGAAGCGACGCACAAGGCCGAGCGCGCGAATGCCGATCTCGATCGTGAACGCACGCGCCTGCGGCTGAACCTCACGCAGGCGTACACGAATTTCGAAGCCGCCGCGCAGGAAGCGGAGCGGCTGAAGGCCGACATCCTGCCGGCCGCGCGCCTCGCACTCGATGCGATGTCGCGTGGCTACGAACTCGGGAAGTTCAGTTTCCTCGACGTGCTCGACGCGCAACGCACGCTGTTCCAGGGGCAGTCGCAATACGTGCGCGCGCTCGCCGATGCCCATACGGCCCGCGCCGACATCGGCCGACTCGTCGGTACGCCGCTTGCACCGGTCGCGCAATAGCGCAACGGACGCCTCATTTACCTGAAGGATCACCATGTCACGCAGCAGAATCCTGATCATCGCGGCGGTCGTGCTCGGCAGTGCCGGGATCGTCATCGGCGCACTCGGCGTCACGCGCAACAGCGGTGGCAACGGCGCGGCCGTTGCCGCTTCTTCCGCGGAAGCCGCCGGCGAGCGCGGCGGTGTCGTGCTCAAGCGCGGCAAGCTGTCCGTCGAAATCGTGATGACGGAGAAGCCCGGCGATGCGCGCCTCATCGTCTATCCGTTCGTCGACGGCAAGCCGGCCGACAAGGGCGTCACCGTGTCCGGCACGCTGGTTCGCTACGACCGCACGCACGAACCTTTGCGTTTCGACGCGGCCGGCCAGAAGTTCGTGTCCGCGCAGTCGATCGGCAAGCCGCACGTGTTCGACGCGACGATCGACGTGAAGGCGGGCAACGAATCGGCATCGTTCCCGTTCGCCCGCGCCGACGGTGCGATCGCGTTGACCGACGCGCAGCTCGCGACCTCGAAGATCGCGCTGGCGAAGGCCGGCCCCGCGCAGATCGCGACGCCGTTCCAGTTGCCGGGCGAGATCAAGTTCAACGAGGATCGCACCGCGCACGTGGTGCCGCGCGTAGCCGGCATCGTCGAGCAGGTGTCGGTGTCGCTCGGACAGAACGTGGCGAAGGGGCAGGTGCTGGCCGTGATCGCGAGCACCGATCTTGCCGACCGGCGCAGCGAGCTGCTGACGGCCGAGCGCCGGTTGTCGGGCGCCCGCGCGACCTACGAGCGCGAACGCACGCTGTGGAAGGAGCGCATCTCGGCCGAGCAGGACTACCAGCAGGCGCAGGTGCAGTTGCGTGAAGCCGAGATCGCCGTGCAGAACGCCAGGCAGAAGCTCGCCGCGCTGAACGCACCAGTCGGCGCGGGTGCGCTGAACCGCTACGAACTGCGCGCGCCGTTCGCGGGCACGATCGTCGAGAAGCACGCGACGCCGGGCGAAGCGATCGCCGCCGATGCCAGCATGTTCGTGATCTCCGATCTCTCGACGGTATGGGCCGAGATGGCCGTGCCGGCCCAGCGGCTGAACGACGTGCGGGTTGGCCGCGATGCGACGGTGATCGCGACCGCGTTCGAATCGCGTTCGAGCGGCCCGATCGCGTACGTGGGGTCGCTGCTCGGCGAACAGACGCGCACCGCGCCGGCGCGCGTCGTGCTGCCGAACCCGGACGGTGTGTGGCGGCCCGGGATGTTCGTGAACGTGTCGGTCGACGCGGGCAAGCAGGGCGTGCCGCTCGCGGTCGCGAGCGATGCGCTGCAGGACGTCGACGGCGCACCGTCCGTCTTCGTGCGCTCGCCGAAGGGCTTCGTCGCCCAGGCTGTCGAAACCGGGCGGCGCGACGAACGGGCGACCGAGGTGCTGAAGGGGCTCAAGCCGGGCCAGGAATACGCGGCGTCGAACAGCTTCGTGCTGAAGGCCGAACTCGGCAAGGGGAGCGCGGAGCATGAATGAGCGTTACGTGTGCGCCGTTGCGCGACTCGCGGCCCGGTATGCGGCCCGCTTTCCGGCCCGCCGGGTGACCGGCCGGGCGGCCCGTCCGTCGAGGGTGACCGTGCCCCGTTTCAAGGAATCCCGTCATGTTTGAGCGCCTGATCCGCTTTGCGATTGCGCATCGCTGGCTCGTGATGCTGGCGATCGCGGCCGTGGCCGCGCTGGGCGTGTTCAGCTACCAGAAGCTGCCGATCGACGCGGTGCCTGACATCACCAACGTGCAGGTCCAGATCAACACGTCCGCGCCCGGCTATTCGCCGCTGGAGGCCGAGCAGCGCATCACCTATCCGGTCGAGACCGTGATGGCCGGCCTGCCGGGCCTCGAGCAGACGCGCTCGATCTCGCGCTACGGGCTGTCGCAGGTCACGGTGATCTTCAAGGACGGCACCGACATCTATTTCGCGCGACAGCTCGTCAACGAGCGCATCCAGGAAGCGAAGGACAAGCTGCCGGCCGGCATCGCGCCCGCGATGGGGCCGACGTCGACGGGCCTCGGCGAGATCTACCTGTGGACCGTCGAGGCCGACGCGGCTGCGCGCAAGCCCGACGGCACGCGCTACACGGCGGCCGACCTGCGCGAACTGCAGGACTGGGTCGTCCGGCCGCAGCTCCGCAACGTGCGCGGCGTGACCGAGGTCAACTCGATCGGCGGCTACGTAAAGGAATACCGCGTCGCGCCGAATCCGGCAAAGCTGATGTCGTACGGGCTGACGCTCGCCGACGTCGTGCGCGCGCTGGAGCGCAACAACGACAACGTCGGCGCGGGCTACATCGAGAAGCGCGGCGAGCAGTATCTCGTGCGCGTGCCGGGCCAGGCGCGCACCGTCGACGATATCGCCAACATCGTGCTGACCAACGTCGGCGGCGTGCCGGTGCGGATGAAGGACGTCGGGCTGGTCGACATCGGCCGCGAGCTGCGCACCGGCGCGGCGACCTCGGACGGCGAGGAGGTCGTGCTCGGCACGGTCTTCATGCTGATGGGCGAGAACAGCCGCACCGTCGCGAAGGCCGTCGCCGCGAAGATGGAGGACGTGAACCGCACGCTGCCGGCAGGCGTGAAGGCGATTCCCGTATACGACCGCACCGTGCTGGTCGAGAAGGCCGTCGCGACGGTGAAGAAGAACCTGCTCGAGGGCGCGATCCTCGTGATCGCGGTGCTGTTCCTGTTCCTCGGCAACATGCGCGCGGCGCTGATCACGGCACTCGTGATCCCGCTGTCGATGCTGATGACCTTCACCGGCATGGTGAACGCGAAGGTCAGCGCGAACCTGATGAGCCTCGGCGCGCTCGACTTCGGGATCATCGTCGACGGCGCGGTGGTGATCGTCGAGAACTGCGTGAGACGGCTCGCGCATGCGCAGGCCGCTGCGGGCCGGCCGCTGACACGCGACGAGCGCTTCGCGGAGGTATTCGGCGCGTCGCAGGAAGCGCGCCGCGCGCTGATCTTCGGGCAACTGATCATCATGGTCGTGTACCTGCCGATCTTTGCGCTGACCGGTGTCGAAGGCAAGATGTTCCACCCGATGGCCATTACCGTCGTGATGGCGCTCGCGGCCGCGATGGTGCTGACCGTCACGTTCATTCCGGCGGCTGTCGCGCTGTTCATCGGCGAGCGCGTCGAGGAGAAGGAGAACCGCCTGATGGGCTGGGCGCGGCGCGCATACGAACCGGTGCTCGCCGCATTCATGACGCGTCCGGCACGCGTGATGATCGGCGCGGGCGCGATCGTGCTGGTCACGCTCGGGCTGGCGACCCGGCTCGGCAGCGAGTTCATCCCGAGCCTCAACGAAGGCGACCTGGCCGTTTCCGCGCTGCGGATTCCCGGCACGAGCCTGTCGCAGTCGGTGGAGATGCAGAAGTCGATCGAGAAGACGCTGAAAACGCGCTTCCCCGAGATCGAGCGCGTGTTCGCGCGCACCGGCACGGCCGAGATCGCGGCCGACCCGATGCCGCCGAACTTGTCGGACGGCTACATCATGCTGAAGCCTGCGGACAAGTGGCCCGACCCGAAGAAGCCGCGCGACCAGCTCGTGCGCGAGATCGAGGAAGCGCTCGCCGAGCTGCCGGGCAACGCGTACGAGTTCTCGCAGCCGATCCAGCTGCGCTTCAACGAACTGATCTCGGGCGTGCGCAGCGACGTCGCCGTGAAGATCTTCGGCGACGACATGGCCGTGCTGAACCAGACCGGCGAGCAGATCGCGGCCGCGCTGCAGAAGGTGCCGGGCGCGTCCGAAGTGAAGGTCGAGCAGACCACCGGCCTGCCGGTGCTGACCGTCAACCTCGACCGCGACAAGCTCGCGCGCTATGGCGTAAGCGTCGCCGACCTGCAGGACTCGGTGGCCGCGGCCGTCGGCGGGCAGAAGGCCGGCACGCTGTTCCAGGGCGACCGCCGCTTCGACATCGTCGTGCGGCTGCCCGACGAGCTGCGTTCGGACATCGAGGCGATCGAGCGGCTGCCGATCGCGCTGCCGGTACCGGCGGCGGGCGCCAGCG
>NZ_JAAGPG010000485.1:0-6115 GCF_017104665.1 Burkholderia sp. Se-20378
CCGCCGCGCGGCCCGGCTTGCCGCGCTGCTCGCGTGCGCGGCGCTCGTCGCCGGCTGCCAGCAGGAGCTGTACGGCGGCCTCGCCGAGCGCGACTGCAACGAGATGATGGCCGCGCTGCTCCAGAACGGTGTCGACGCGCAGAAGAAGACGCCCGACGGCGGCAAGACGTGGACGCTCGCCGTCGACGACAAGCAGATTGTCAGGGCGATGGAAGTGCTGCGCGCGCGCGGGCTGCCCGCGACGCGCTACGACGATCTCGGCGCGCTGTTCAAGAAGGACGGCCTCGTGTCGACGCCGACCGAGGAGCGCGTGCGATTCATCTACGGCGTGTCGCAGGAGCTGTCGGACACGCTGTCGAAAATTGACGGGGTCGTCGTCGCGCGCGTGCACATCGTGCTGCCGAACAACGATCCGCTCGCACAGGTCGCGAAGCCGTCGTCGGCGTCGGTGTTCATCAAGTACCGGCCGAACGCGAATCTCGCGACGCTGACGCCGCAGATCAAGAACCTCGTCGTCCATAGCGTCGAAGGGCTGACGTACGACGAAGTGAGCGTCACGTCGGTCGCCGCCGATCCGGTCGATCTCGTATCGGCCGCGCAGCCGAGCGCGCAGAAGTCCGGTGGTGCGACGCTCGTCGGCCTCCTGATCGCCCTCCTCGTGTGCGTCGCGCTCGCGCTGCTCGCGACGGTGCGCTACGTGTGGTGGCGCACCACGCAGACGCTCGATTTCCGCGGCCCGGTCGAGGCTGTTGCCGGCTACCTGCTGTACGGCGCGGAAGCCTATACGTGGATGATCCTGCTGCTCGGCTTCGTGCAGACCGCGTGGCCGCTCGACCGGCCGATCGTGCCGCTGCCCGACGATCCCGACACCTGGCCGACTGTCGACATCTACATCCCGACCTACAACGAGCCGCTGTCGGTCGTGAAGCCGACCGTCTTCGCCGCGCAGAGCATCGACTGGCCGAGCGCAAAGCTGCGCGTGTACCTGCTCGACGACGGCAAGCGCCCCGAATTCGAGGCGTTCGCGCGCGAAGCCGGCATCGACTATGTAACGCGCGACGACAACCGCCACGCGAAGGCCGGCAACATCAACCGTGCATTGCCGAAGACGCACGGCGAATACATCGCGATCTTCGACTGCGATCACGTGCCGACGCGCTCGTTCCTGCAGACGACGATGGGCGTGTTCCTGCGCGACCCGAAGTGCGCGCTCGTGCAGACGCCGCACCATTTCTTCTCGCCCGATCCGTTCGAGCGCAACCTCGGCACGTTCCGCGAGATCCCGAACGAAGGCAACCTGTTCTACGGCCTCGTGCAGTCGGGCAACGACCTGTGGAACGCGACGTTCTTCTGCGGCTCGTGCGCGGTGCTCAAGCGCAGCGCACTGGAAGAGGTGGGCGGCGTCGCGGTCGAGACCGTGACCGAGGATGCGCACACGGCGCTCAAGCTGCACCGGCGCGGCTATACGTCGGCGTACCTGCCGACCGTGCAGGCGGCCGGCCTCGCGACCGAAAGCCTCGCGGGCCACGTGAAGCAGCGCACGCGCTGGGCGCGCGGGATGGCGCAGATCTTCCGCATCGACAACCCGTTCCTCGGGCGCGGGCTCGGCTTCATCCAGCGGATCTGCTACGGCAACGCGATGCTGCACTTCTTCTACGGGATTCCGCGGCTGGTGTTCCTGACGATCCCGCTCGCGTACCTGTTCTTCCACCTGTACTTCATCAACGCGTCGGCGCTCGCGCTCGCGAGCTACGTGATCCCGTATCTGGTGCTCGCGAACGTCGCGAACTCGCGGATGCAGGGGCGCTACCGCCATTCGTTCTGGGCCGAGGTCTACGAATCGGTGCTCGCGTGGTACATCGCGCTGCCGACCACCGTCGCGTTCTTCAGCCCGAAGCACGGCAAGTTCAACGTGACCGACAAGGGCGGCAAGATCGACGAAGGCTACGTCGACTGGTCGACGTCGAAGCCGTATCTGGTGCTGTTCGGGCTGAACGTGCTCGCGATCCTCGCCGGCCTGTGGCGGCTCGTGGCCGACCAGGGCGACGAGGCGTCGACGATCCTGATCACGCTCGGCTGGACCGTGTACAACCTCGCGATGCTCGGCGCGGCGCTGGCCGTGGCGCGCGAAACCAAGCAGGTGCGCGTCACGCACCGGATCGCGATGCGCGTGCCGGCCATGCTGCTGCTCGCCGACGGCTCGACGGCCGCGTGCTTCACGAGCGATTACTCGACCGGCGGCCTCGGCCTCGAAGCGGTGCCGGGGCTTCCGCTCGCCGTCGGCGACACGCTGACGGTGTGCGTGACGCGCGGCGACCGGCCGTTCCCGTTCCCGGTGCGCGTGAGCCGCGTGACGCCGACCCATGTCGGCGTGAGCTTCGAGGAACTGACGCTCGAACAGGAGCGCCAGCTCGTGCAATGCACGTTCGGCCGCGCGGATGCGTGGCTCGACTGGCACGAAGGCGAGCGCCTCGACACGCCGCTCGGCGGGCTGAAGGAAGTGCTGCGGATCGGCCTGGACGGCTATGTACGGATGTGGAAGGGTGCGGCGCGCGGCCTGCAGACCATGCTGGCGCCGAAACTCGATCGGGCGCGCGACTGACGCGGCGCTCATCATGGAGTGGGTTAGATGACGTTCTGGAATCTGTATTTCATCCTGAAGTTCGCGCTGTTCGCGACCGGGCACCTGCAGCCGTTCTGGCTCGCGAACCTCGCGTTCGCGGTGGCGCTCGCGGTGAGCGCACCGATCCGGCGGCGTGCGTGGCGCATCGTCCGGCAGGTCGTCGCGATCGCGATCGCGGTGCCGCTGCTTGCGCGCGAGATGCATGCGCCGCCGCTTGCGCGGCTCGTCGAGGCCGCACGCGAAGTGAGCACGTTCCGCTTCGAATACTGGATGGAGCTGCTGCCGCGCCTGCTGCCGCCGGTGCTGCTGCTGACGGTGGCCGGTGCGCTGATCGTCTACTTCATCGTCAATCGCTGGCTGCGCGTCGCGACGTTCGTGCTGGCCGTGCTGATCGTGATGCCGCTGTGGCAGGCCGGCAGCGGGCTGATGGCGCGCGTCGTCGCACCTCTGCCGCAGCAGGCCAACGCAACAGGCACGACGATTGCCGGCCAGCCGGAGGATCACAACGCCGCGCTCGCGACGTTCCGCACGCAGGAATCGCAGCGGCAGGTCGCGTTCGGCCATCTCGGCAACGATCCGGCCGCGCAGTTCGACGTGATCGTGCTGCACATCTGCTCGCTGTCGTGGGACGACCTCGATGCCGCGAAGGTGCGCAACCATCCGATGCTGAGCCACTTCGACTACCTGTTCACCAACTTCAGCACGGCCGCGAGCTACAGCGGCCCGGCGGCGATCCGCGTGCTGCGTGCGAGCTGCGGGCAGGAAGCGCACGCCGACCTGTACAAACCGGCGCCGCAGCAGTGCTACCTGTTCTCGCAGCTGGCGAGCGCGGGCTACAAGGTGCAGTCGCTGCTGAACCACGACGGCCACTTCGACAACTTCCTGCAGGTGATCCACGACAACATCGGCGTGCCCGACGCGCCGCCGGTGTCGAACGCGGCCGCGCCCGTCGCGATGCACGCGTTCGACGGCTCGCCGATCAAGGACGACTACTCGACGCTCGCGAACTGGTATGCGCAGCGCGCGTCGGTGCCGGGCCCGGTCGCGTTGTACTACAACACGATCAGCCTGCACGACGGCAACCGGATCGTCGGCAGCTCGCTGACGAGCATCGACTCGTACCCGCAGCGCGCAACGAAGCTGATGGACGACTTCGATCGCCTGGCCGACCTGATCGCGCAATCGGGCCGCCGTGCGGTGATCGTGTTCGTGCCCGAGCACGGCGCCGCGCTGCGCGGCGACAAGTACCAGGTCGCGGGCCTGCGCGAGATCCCGACGCCGCGCATCGTGCACGGGCCCGTCGGCGTGCGGCTCATCGGCTTTGCCGGCAACCACGGCGCGACGACCGTGATCGATCAGCCGACCAGCTTCCTCGCGCTCTCGCAACTGCTGTCGAACCTCGTGTCGAACAGCCCGTTCAAGCCGGGCACGACGCTCGCGCAGTACGCGGCCGACCTGCCGCGCACGCGGATGGTGGGCGAGAACGAGGGCACGGTGACGATGCAGACGGCCGCGGGCTACTCGGTGAAAACTCCGGATGGCGTATGGATCGACGAACAGTAATTCTTCCGGGCGACGCCGATGACGATCGCCTGTCGCAACCGAACGACGTGCTCGGCCTCGCGCGCCATCTGCCCGCGCTCGATCCCGAGCGTTACGTCGACGAGCAGGCGCGCCGCGCGTTCATCGACTCGCTCGACCGCTGGCCGACGCTCGCGAAGCTGATGGGATTGAAGCCGTAAACGTACAACGGCCGGCATGTGTGCCGGCCGTTGTTTCTTGCGTGCGATTCCGCTGGCCGCACCTTATCGCACGTTATTGCGCCTTGCGTTCCGGCTGGCGCGTCCACTGGTCTTCTTCACCAGGCACCTTGCCGAAGGTCTGATCGGCCCACGCCGCGCGGGCCGCGTCGATCTTCGCGCGCTCGCTCGACACGAAATTCCATTCGATGAACCGCTCGCCCGGCAGGTGCGCACCGCCGAGCAGCATCACGCGTGCGCCGTTCGCGCTGGCGAGCGCCACGGACGCGCCGGGTTCGAGCACGGCCATCGTCGCGGGGGCGAGCGGCGCACCGTCGATGGTGAGGTCGCCGTCGACCAGGTACACGCCGCGTTCCTCGTGTTCGGCATCGAGCGCCAGCGTGCCGCCTGCCGCGAATTCCGCATACGCATAGAGCGTCGGCGAGAACACGGCGACCGGTGACGTGAGTCCGAACGCGGTGCCCGCGATCACGCGCACGCTCGCGCCGTCGCGCGTGAACGACGGCAGCGTGTCGGCCGCATGATGGACGAATGCGGGCGTGGTGTCTTCATGTTCGACCGGCAGCGCGACCCAGGTCTGGATTCCGTGGACCGGCTGATCATGCGGCCGGTCTTCGTCGGGCGAGCGCTCCGAATGCACGATGCCGCGGCCGGCCGTCATCCAGTTCACGTCGCCCGGCACGATCTTCTGCCGGAAGCCGAGGCTGTCGTGATGCATCAGCGAGCCGTCGAACAGGTAGGTGACGGTCGCGAGGCCGATGTGCGGATGCGGCAGCACGTCGATGCCGCGGCCGGCCGGCAACACGGCCGGCCCCATCTCGTCGAAGAAGATGAACGGGCCGACGAGGCGGGCGGCGCGCGCGGGCAGCACGCGGCGCACGACGAGGTTGCCGATGTCGCTTTCGCGCGGCGTGAGCAGGGTCTTGATCGTGGCGGACATGGTGGGGATCTTGTGGTCGAGGCGCGGCGTGTCAGGCGATCGCCGTGTCGATGGTGATCGGATGCGTGAGGATCTTGTGCACCGGGCACGCGTTCGCGATCTGCAGCAGCCGTTCGCGCTGTTCGCCGGACAGGTCGCCTTCGAGCGTGATGCGGCGCACGATCGTGCTGCCCGCGCTGCCCGATTCGTGCGCGAGCTTCACGTGCACTTCGGTGAGCGGCCAGCCCTTGCGCTGCGCGTACATCTTCAGCGTGATCGCGGTGCATGCGCCGAGGCTCGACAGCAGCAGCGCGACGGGCGCGGGCGCCGCATCGCCGCCGCCGAGCGACGCCGGTTCGTCGGCGCGCCACTGGTGGACGCCATCGCTGAAGTGGACGAGGTAATCGACGGAGCCGATGCTCGCTTCGACGGACAGTTCGCTCATTGCAGTTCCATGTAAAGAAGGGGAGGCCGGCGGCGTGGCCGGGCGTTACGGTTCGAGCAGCCGCTGCAGCCGCAGTTCCTCGAAATCGAGCTCCGATTCGATCCGGTGCAGCACGGCGTCGTCGACCTTGCCGTCGCGATGCAGGTCGAGCAGCGCGCGGCGCGATACGCCGACGAGCTCGAGTTCGACGCGCAGCATGCGCGAGCGCACGTTGGCCGGTTCGGCGCCCTGGCGATGCGCGCGTTCGTTGAAGGTGACGCGGTTCCGGTATTCGGCGAGCAGGCGGTCGAGCGACGGCCGCTCGAGGGTCGAGCCGCGTTGTTCGAGCGCGTCGAGTTCGGCGAGCGCCGCGCCGAACGCATGCGCGC
>NZ_JAAGPG010000486.1:0-247 GCF_017104665.1 Burkholderia sp. Se-20378
GGCGCAGGATCATTAAAAAAAAAAAAAATACTAACTAGAGTGACACCCTTCAAGTAAAAAATCATAGCGCAAGACAACTGCACATGTTATCATTCCACCCCCAAGCATTCAACACTCGTACCAAGATCCTGCACTGAACACGATGTCACTGATGAATCTACTTGACGTGCAGTTGAATGCTGCAATGCAACACCTGGCGATGATCAGTGTCATTGTCTCTAGATCTGATCCCGTGAAGTCGTCATAC
>NZ_JAAGPG010000487.1:0-6316 GCF_017104665.1 Burkholderia sp. Se-20378
TGCCGCGCTGGCCGGCCGCGCGGCGCTGGCGCGCGCCGGCCGTCGAATACGCGTCGAGCTTGCGCACGACCGTCTCGAAATCCTCGTACGAGTAGTGCATCAGCTTGCCGGACAGTCGCTGCGCGGCGCCGTCGAACACGAGGCGCTCGTGCACGAGATCGTCCGAGAAGCGCGCGGCGCCGCGCCGGAACAGGCGCGGGATCCAGTCCGGATACCAGCCGCTGTGGTGGATCCATTGGCCGCAGAAGCTCGACAGCCGGTCGACGGCATAAACTTGCGCGGCCGGCGCGCGGATCGTGTCGCGGATCGACTGCGCGAGCTCCGGAGTGACGACTTCGTCGGTATCGAGGGACAGGATCCAGTCGGTGTCGAGCGTGTCGAGCGCGCGGTTCTTCTGCGGGCCGAAGCCCGGCCAGTCGCGCTCGACGATCACGCGCGCGCCGTGCGCCTGCGCGATCGCGACGGTATCGTCGGTGCTGCCGCCGTCGATGACGACGACGTCGTCGGCGAACGACAGCGCGGCAAGGCACTGCGCAAGCCGCGCGGACGCGTTGAGGGCGATGAGGGCGACGCCGAGGGAGGGTTCAGCCATGAAATCGTCGGAAAGGCGGAGAAAACGGTGAGCGGCAGTATACCCGCGGCCCGGCCGCCGCCCGTATCGGCCATGACCGTGCCGGCCGGGGCGGTGCGGCTATAATGTTGAGCCCTTTTCGGCACCCGCCCGACAGGGCGACACCCCGGGCGGCCACGTCCGGGCGCCGCTTCGCGGCTCAAGAAGGATTGCCTTGGAAACCCAGAACACTCTTCGCAAACCGATGGACGGCACCGGCACCTCGCCCGTCACGGTCCTCAAGCGCCTGTGGCCGTACATCCGGCCGCTGATCGGCATCGTGGTGCTCGCCGTGATGACGATGGGCGTCGTCGCGGCCACCGAGGCCGGGATCCCGGCGCTGCTCAAGCCGCTGCTCGACCACGGCTTCGGCGCGCACGGCAGCGACCGCGCGAAATGGTACGTGCCGATGGCCGTGATCGGGCTTGCGCTCGTGCGCGGCGTATCGCAGTACGCGTCGAATTACCTGCTCAACTACGTATCGAACCGCATCCTGCTGCAACTGCGGCTCGAGATGTTCCAGCGGATGCTGCACACGGGCGCGTCGTTCTTCCAGCGCGAGACGGCGAGCACGGTGATCAACGCGATCGTGTTCGAGGTCAACCAGATCCTGTCGGTGCTGACCGGCGTGATGGTCACGCTCGTGCGCGATTCGCTGACGGTGATCTTCCTGCTCGGCTACCTGTTCTACCTGAACTGGCGGCTCACGCTGATCGTCGCGGTGATCCTGCCGGGCATCGGCTGGCTGGTCAGCAAGATCAACCGCCGCCTGCGTCGCCTGAACCGCGAGCACCAGACGCTGACCAACGAGCTGTCGTACATCGTCGAGGAGACGGTTGGCGGCTACAAGGTCGTCAAGGTGCACAACGGTGAAGCGTACGAGATGGACCGCTTCACGCAGATGAGCAAGCGCCTGCGCGGCTACGCGATGCGCATGACGATCTCCGGCGGCCTTGCGCAGCCGCTCACGCAGTTCCTCGCGTCGATCGCGCTCGCGGTCGTGATCACGATCGCGGTCGTGCAGTCGTCGAACGACCAGACGACGGTCGGCGGCTTCGTCGCGTTCGTCACGTCGATGCTGCTGGTGATCTCGCCGCTCAAGCACCTGATCGACGTCAACCAGCCGCTGCAGCGCGGGATGACGGCTGCCGAGCTGATCTTCGGGCTGATCGACGAGCCGGCCGAGCCGCAGGGCGGCGGCCGGCCGCTGGCACAGTCGCGTGGCGACATCGAGTTCCGCAACGTGTCGTTCGACTACGGCGCGGCCGAGCGGCCGACGCTCGACCGCATCTCGTTCAAGGTCGCGCCTGGTGAAATGATTGCGCTCGCGGGCCCGTCCGGCAGCGGCAAGACAACGCTCGTGAACCTGCTGCCGCGCTTCTTCGACCCGACCGACGGGGCAATCCTGGTCGACGGCGTGCCGGTTGCCGACTACGACCTCCACGCGCTGCGCGGCCAGATGGCGATGGTCAGCCAGGACGTCGTGCTGTTCAACGACACGATCGCCGCGAACGTCGCGTACGGGCAGACGCCCGACCGCGCGCGCGTGCAGGCCGCGCTCGAGGCCGCGAACCTCGCCGATGCGGTCGCCGCAATGCCCGACGGGCTCGACACGCTCGTCGGCGGCAACGGGATGCGGCTGTCCGGCGGCCAGCGCCAGCGGCTCGCGATCGCGCGCGCGATCTACAAGGACGCGCCGATCCTGATCCTCGACGAAGCGACGTCGGCGCTCGACTCGGAATCGGAGCGCCACGTGCAGGCCGCGCTCGAACGGCTGATGGAAGGCCGCACGACGCTCGTGATCGCACACCGGCTGTCGACGATCGAGCGCGCGGACCGCATCCTCGTGCTCGAGGCCGGCAAGATCGTCGAAGAGGGCAGCCACGACGAATTGCTGCGCCACGGCGGCCTCTACGCGCACCTGCACCGGATCCAGTACCAGCAGCAGGCAGCGTAACGCACGGTCATGTGCGCGGTCATGTGGCCGCGCGATACCGTGTGCTAGTCTTCATCGGGTAGTCCGAGTGGTTTCGTTCGACGTGACAACACGGAGGGAAGGCACGATGAAGAAGATGCACGGGATGATGCTGGCCGCGGTGATCGCGGCGGGTTTCGCCGCGCCGGCCGCGATGGCGCAGGATCACGACAACCGCAACGACCAGGGCGACCATGGCATGCAGCACGGCCATGGCCCGAAACGCATGCCACCCGGCCAGATGCGCCACGAGGAAGACGTGCCGCCGCGCTGGGCCGACCAGCCGCGCCGCGAGTGGCACAAGGGCGACCGGCTGCCCCCCGAGTTCCGCGATCGCCAGTACGTGATCGACGACTGGCGCGGCTATCACCTGAGCCCGCCGCCGCGCGGCTATCAATGGGTCGGCGTCGGCGGGGATCACCTGCTGGTGCAGATCGGTTCCGGCATCGTGCTGCGGATCGGCGACTGACCCGGCCGGCTGCCCGGCACGGATCGCGATGCCGCGATGCGCGCCGGGCAGCCGGTTCACCGCATCACTTTGCCGCCGCGTGGCGGAACCAGCGGCGTTCGATTTTCGACATCACCCAGCACACGCCCAGCGCACACACGGTGCCGAGCGTGACCTCGCCGAGCCGCATCAGCGGAATGTCCCACAGCGGGCCGTCGCCCGGAAACAGCAGCACGATCGTCGCGGTTACGCCGCCGAGCCGTGCCGCGCTGCCGACATTCAGGCACCAGCAGCAGACGATCACGACCGCGACGGTAATCGCGTAGGCGACGAGGCGGTCGCCGCCGAGCGCCGCGCCGGCGAAGCCGAGCACGCCGCCGACCATCGCGCCGATGAACTGGTCGCGCGACAGCGACATCGTGTCCGAGTAGTTGTGCTGCGTCACGGCGATCGCGGTGATCGCCGCCCACACGGCCTGCTCGGTGTGCAGCGCGCGGCTGATCACGTACGCGAGACATGCGCCGCACACGGCCTGCAGCGCCATCAGCCCGCCCTGCGCGAGCCGTTCGCTGAATGACAGCCCCTTGAACAGATCGAAGATCGACTGCTGGATCTGCTGGCGGGCTTCGTTGAGTGTCCTGATCGTATCCATCATGCGTTGGCCAAGAAGCGGGTGACGGCGGCGCGCCGGTGTCAGCGCGCCTGTTCGGGTGATGCGGCGGCCGGTTCGTCGGCGGCCGCGTCACCGTTCTCGACGCGCGTTTCGGGCATCACGAGCCAGACCAGCAGCACCGCGAGCGCACCGGCGCCCGCGAGCCCGAAGAAGCTCACGGCGTTGCCGAAGTGATCGGCGACGTAGCCGGCCGCGGCCGTGCTGAGCGTCGCGCCGATCCCGGCCGCGAGCCCGAACAGCCCGATGCACAGGTTGTAGCGGCCCTTGCCGCCCGCGACGTCGGCCGCGATCAGCGGCAGCATCACGCCGAATACGGCCGCGCTGATGCCGTCGAGCATCTGCACCGGCACCAGCAGGTACGGGCTGCTCACGCCCGCGAACAGCAGCGCGCGCACCGGCAGTGCCGAGAACCCGAGCAGCAGGATCGGCCGGCGCCCCCAGCGTTGCGCGGAGCGGCCGACCCACGGCGACAGCATCGCGACGATCGCCTGCGGCACGATGATGCACGCGGCGATCACGAGCTGCACGTTCTCGCCCATCCCGGCCGTGACTTCGCCGGCCGCGAGGTTCAGCATCGCCGCGTTCGACAGGTGGAACAGCACGACGCACGCCGCGAAGATCAGCATCCGGCGGTCGCGCAGCAGCTCGAGGAGCGTTTCGCGTTCGCCGGCTTCGTCGTGGTCGTCGGGCTTCGACGACTGCGGGATCACCTCGTGCGTCGGCTGGATCATCGCGAGTGCGAACAGCGCGGGCAGCGCCAGCACGGCGGTCAGCCAGAACACCGCGCGCGCGGAGAAGTATTCGCCGGTGAGCCCCATCAGACCCGCCGCGACGGCGCTGCCGATCGACGCCCAGCGCGCGTTGCGGCCGAGCCGGTCGCCGAGGTCGGCGCGGCCGACGAGCGAGAATGAGATCGCGGCCATCGCCGGCACGAGCATGCAGCTCGCGAAGCCGTGGAACACCTCGGCGGCGATCACCGGCACGATCGTCGGGCTCGACGCGAGCAGCACAGCGGACAGGATGATGGCCGCGATGGCCCACGCGGCCGCGCCTTTCTTGTTCTTCAGCGCATCGACGGCCGCGCCGCCCGGCACCTGGCTGACCATCGCGCTGATCGTGCCGATCGACAGCACCATGCCGATCTCGCCCTGCGTCCACTTGTGCGACGCGAGGTAGGACGCGATGAACGGACCGAACCCTGTTTGAACGTTTGCAACGAAGAAGTTGAGCCAGTCGAGGGACCGGAGACTGCGTGCGCTGACGGAATGCTTGATCGTCATCGGGTTGCACTCGCAGACGAAGCCGGCACCGGTGCCGGGGCAACAGGCGGGAAGACCGCGACGATCGGCTTGTCGGCCGCGTAGGGCGGCGACGCCTTGATCTGTGCGTCGTTCAGGTCGAGTTGCGGGTGCAGCGCCTTGTCGCGCGTGACGAAGCGCAGTGCGCCCCAGCTCGCGGCGATTGAACGGCGGTCGGTATTGACGAGGCCGCCGAGGTCGAGCACGACCGCCTGCGGCTGCGATGCGCGGTCGATCAGCACGTCGACGATACGGCCGATTTTCGTGCCGTTCGGGCGCTCGACGTCGCTGTCGAGCATCGGCAGTCGCGTCGCGGGCGAGGCCGCGGCCGAACCGGACAGCGGCACGGCCTTGGGCCGTGCGGCCGGCGGCAGGTCGCCCGACGGCACGTCGAGCACGATCGGCTCCTGTTTGCCGCCCGGCGTGAAGCGGAACACGTTCCACGGGAAGATGACCTTGCGGTCGCCCACGCCCATGAAGCCCTGCAGGTTGACGATCATCTCGCGCGGCTTGCCGCTCGCGTCGGTCACCATGTCGACCGCGCGGCCGATCACCTTGCCGTTGCGGCGCGCGACTTCGCTGTCGAGCAACGCGTGGATCTGGGTGCGGTCGAGCGGGCGCGTCGCGACGATCGGCGGGGGCGGAGGCGGCGGCGGTGTCGGCGATTCGGGGCGCTGCACGGGCTTCGGCCGCGCGACTTCGCGATGCGGCTTCTTCGGCGCTTCCGGTTCCTCCGGGTGCGTCGGCGCGGGCACGGGCGGCATCGTCAGCGGTTCGCCGGCGGTTTCCTCGATCGGCTCGACGAGCGCCTCGCTGATTGGCGCGGGCGGGTTCTGGACCGGCAGCAGCCCGCAGCCGGACAGCAGCGCGGCGGCGGCGAGAATCAGGAAGACCGTCGAGGACGGCAACGACTTGCTGCGGGATGCGGGAAACGGAAGTCCGCCGCTCATTGACACTCACTCCATGGGTCGGGGGCGGCCCGAGGGCACGCGGCTGGCGATGGATGGCGGGTGCGGGCGGCGCACCACGCGAGGTGAGATTTTAACGTGTCTTGCTTTCAGGACCGATTTCGATGGCTTGCTGGAGGCGGACTGTCGGGAAAAGGAAGGGATCGTGGGGTGAGGAAGAGGCTGGATGCCGGCTGCCGCCAGGGCCAAGGCCAAGGCCAAGGCCAAGGCCAAGGCCAAGGCTAAGGCTAAGGCTAAGGCTAAGGCTAAGGCTAAGGCTAAGGCTAAGGCTAAGGCTAAGGCTAAGGCTAAGGCTAAGGCTAAGGCTAAGGCTAAGGCTAAGGCTAAGGCTAAGGCTAAGGCTA
>NZ_JAAGPG010000488.1:0-237 GCF_017104665.1 Burkholderia sp. Se-20378
GCGAAGTGGCTGTCGAGAGCTGACGGCCGTAGTGGAGGATGGGGCAGAGATGGGGGGGATAGAGTTAGGTGTGCAGTTCCTGTGCGACGCGGGGTGGCGGCGGGTTAGTGGTGATCGGATGGCGGCACAGTACTCGTCGTGTGGTGGCAGCCGGGTGTAGTGAGGCGCGCAGTGAGTAGTGCCTCGTGGGGGGGGGGGGGGGGGGGGGAGGGGGGGGGGGAGGAGGGTTTTTTTGTT
>NZ_JAAGPG010000489.1:0-5967 GCF_017104665.1 Burkholderia sp. Se-20378
CGTTCACGCGCACGACGGTGCGCGTGCGCTGCTCGGCCGTCAGCAACGGCAGGTGCTGCGCGAGTTGCGCGCGTGCGTCGTCCTTGCTGTCGGGGCTGACGGCATCCTCGAGGTCGACGATGATGCAGTCGGCGCCCGAGTCGAGCGCCTTCGCAAAGCGCTCGGGGCGGGTGGCCGGCACGAACAGCAGACTGCGCGCGTGCTGGACGGGGGAGAGGGGCTTGGACATGGCTCAGATCACGCCGGCGGCGCGCAGTTGTTCGATATCGGCGTCGGTGCGCCCGAGTTCATGCAGGATGGCCGCGCTGTGTTCGCCGAGCGCGGGTACCGCATCCATGCGCACGTCGAAGCTGTCGACCGTGGCGGGCGGCAGCAGCGCCTGCAGTTCGCCGGCCGGCGAGTCGATCGAGCGAAAGCGCTCGCGTGCGTGCAGTTGCGGATGCGTCCACAGATCGCCGATCTGGTTCACGGCGGCGTTCGCGATCTGCGCTTCGTCGAGGCGTGCGATCACGTCCTGCGCGGTGAGGGAGGAGAACGCCTGTTCGATCACGGCCTTCAGTTCCGCACGGTGCTCCGAGCGGCGCACGTTGGCGTCGAAGCGCGGATCGGTCGCGAGCGCCGGGTCGCGCAGCACGACATCGCAGAACGCTTTCCATTCGCGCTCGTTCTGCAGGCCGAGCATCACGACGCGGCCGTCGCCGGCTTTGAACGGGCCGTACGGGTAGATGGTCGCGTGCGCGGCGCCGTTGCGGCCCGGTTGCTGCTGGCCATCATATGCGTAGTACATCGGGAAGCCCATCCACTCGGCCAGCGCCTCGAGCATCGAGATTTCCACGTGCGAGCCGGTGCCCGTTACGCCGCGCTGCAGGAGCGCGCTGAGGATGCCCGTGTACGCATACATGCCCGCCGCGATGTCGGCGATCGAATTGCCGGCCTTGCTGGGCTCGTCGGCCGTGCCCGTGATCGACAGGAATGCCGCCTCGCTCTGGATCAGCAGGTCGTAGGCTTTCTTGTCGCGGTAGGGGCCGTCGGCGCCATAGCCCGAGATGTCGCAGACGATCAGCCGAGGGTGCTTCGCGTGCAGCGCATCGAACGACAGGCCCATGCGCGCGGCCGCGCCGGGCGCGAGGTTCTGCACGAGCACGTCGGCCTGGGCCACGAGTTCGCCCAGCACTTCCTGCGCGGCCGGTTGCTTCAGGTCCAGCGTGAGGCTTTCCTTCGACCGGTTGGTCCACACGAAGTGCGATGCGAGACCGCGGGTGCGATGGTCGTACGCACGCGCGAAATCGCCCACACCGGGGCGTTCCACCTTGATGACGCGAGCGCCCAGATCGGCGAGCTGGCGCGTGCAGAACGGCGCGGCGATCGCGTGTTCGAGCGTGACGACGGTCATCCCGCTCAGCGGGCCTTTTCGAGCTTGCATGATCGGATCGTTATTCCAGTTCGGCGCTGGCCTGCATGGCCAGCTGCCCTTGCGGGCCGCGTGCCCACAGGCGGGCGGCATGACCGTCGAGCTTGCCGTTCACCGTGAACGGCGCGGTGTCGAACAGCGGGCTCACGGCCTTGAATTCGAAGCTGCGTACAGTCTTCTCGGGGTGCGTGCGGCGCAGTTCCTCCAGCAGCAGCATCGCAATCAGCGGGCCGTGCACCACCAGGCCCGGATAGCCTTCTTCCTGCATCGCGTAGGGCCGGTCGTAGTGGATCCGGTGGCCGTTGAAGGTGAGGGCGGAAAAGCGCATCAGCAGCACCGGGTCGGGCGTGACGACGCGCGAATACTGCTCGTCGGTCGGCGCCGGTGCCGGCTGCGGGGCCGGTGCGCCGGCCGCGGCGGGGGGCGGCGCGTCGCGATACACGATGTCCTGTTCTTCGCGGATCGCCACGCCGTCGGCGTCGCTCGTTTCGTGCAGCACGGTGACGAACACCAACTGGCCGCTGCGGCCGGATTTGCTCTGCACGCTCAGGATCGTGGACCGGCGCTGCACGGGCGCATCGACGGCCAGCGGGCGCAGGAACTGCAGCCGTCCGCCGGCCCACATGCGGCGCGGCAGCGTGACGGGCGGCAGGAAGCCGCCGCGCTGCGGGTGACCGTCGACGCCGATGTTCGACTGGCGCTCGCCCGGCAGGAAGTACAGCCAGTGCCACAGCGGCGGCAGCGTCGCGGGGAGTTCGGAGGGGTTCGCGTCGTCCAGCGTCGCCTGCAGCAGACGGACGGGGGCCCGGGTAATCCGGTCCGCGCTGTCTTCGCTGCGGCCGACCCACGCGTCGAAGGATTCGGGAGACTCGAGACTCATGTTGTTTCGTGCTCGATGATTGAAGCGTGAGGCAGGCGGCCGGCGCCCGTCTGTCAGGCGCCGGCCGTGATGACCGTCAGAGTGCGTTGACCAGCTCGGGCACGGCCGCGAACAGGTCGGCTTCGAGGCTGTAGTCCGCCACGCTGAAGATCGGTGCTTCCGGATCCTTGTTGATCGCGACGATCACCTTCGAATCCTTCATGCCGGCCAGATGCTGGATCGCACCCGAGATGCCGACCGCGATGTACAGTTGCGGCGCGACGATCTTGCCGGTCTGGCCGACCTGGTAGTCGTTCGGCACGAAGCCGGCGTCGACTGCCGCACGCGACGCGCCCAGTGCGGCGTTCAGCTTGTCGGCCAGCGGCTCCAGCACCTTCGTGTAGTTTTCGCCACTGCCGAGACCGCGGCCGCCCGACACGATGATGTTCGCGCTGGTGAGTTCCGGACGGTCCAGCTTCGTCACTTCACGGCTCACGAACTGCGACTGGCCGGCGTCGGCTGCCGCTGCGATCTTTTCGACCGATGCGCTGCCGCCTTCCGCTGCCACCGCATCGAACCCGGTCGCACGCACCGTGATCACCTTGATCGAATCGCCCGACTGCACCGTCGCGATCGCGTTGCCTGCGTAGATCGGACGCTCGAACGTGTCGGCCGACACCACCGCCGTGATTTCGGAGATCTGCGCGACGTCGAGCTTCGCGGCGATGCGCGGCGTGACGTTCTTGCCATAGGCCGTGGCGGGCACGAGGATGTGCGAGTAATCCTTCGCGATGTTCAGCGCGGTCGCTTCGACGTTTTCCGCGAGGCCCGCTTCGAGTTGCGGCGCGTCGGCCAGCAACACTTTCGAAACGCCCGCGATCTTCGCTGCCGCATCGGCTGCGCCTTGCGCATTGTGGCCCGCGACCAGCACGTGAATGTCGCCGCCGATCTTTGCTGCGGCCGCCACCGTGTTCAGCGTCGCGGCCTTGATCGATGCGTTGTCGTGTTCTGCAATCACCAGAATCGTCATTTTTTCCGCTCCCTCTTACAGTACCTTGGCTTCGGTCTTCAGCTTCTCGACCAGCGTCTGCACGTCCGGCACCTTCACGCCGGCCGCGCGCTTCGGCGGCTCGACCACCTTCAGCGTCTTCAGACGCGGCGCGACGTCCACGCCCAGGTCTTCCGGTTTCACCGTTTCCAGCGGCTTCTTCTTCGCCTTCATGATGTTCGGCAGCGTCACGTAACGCGGCTCGTTCAGGCGCAGGTCGGTGGTGACGACCGCGGGCAGTTGAAGCGACAGCGTTTCCGCGCCGCCGTCGACTTCACGCGCGACCGTTGCACGGCCGTCGGCCACCGTGACCTTCGATGCGAACGTCGCTTGCGGGAAACCGGCCAGCGCGGCCAGCATCTGGCCCGTCTGGTTCGAATCGTCGTCGATTGCCTGCTTGCCGACGATCACCAGTTGCGGCTGTTCCTTGTCGACCAGCGCCTTCAGGATCTTCGCGACGCCGAGCGGCTCGACGCCGTCGTTCGATTCGACGAGGATCGCGCGATCCGCGCCGATCGCCAGCGCCGTGCGCAGCGTTTCCTGCGCCTGCGCGACACCGACCGACACGGCGATCACTTCGGTCGCCACGCCGGCTTCCTTCAGGCGGACGGCTTCTTCAACCGCGATTTCATCGAACGGGTTCATCGACATCTTGACGTTCGAGAGGTCGACGCCGGTGCCGTCGCCCTTGACGCGAACCTTGACGTTGTAGTCCACCACGCGCTTGACGGGTACGAGAATCTTCATGGAGAGGAATCCTTCCAGAATCAGTAGGAACGGGGGAGCTGCAGCACGTGCTCGGCGACGTGCCCCAGGATCATGTTGGTGGAAATCGGCGCGACCTGGTACAGGCGCGTTTCGCGGAACTTGCGCTCCACGTCGTATTCGCATGCGAAGCCGAAGCCGCCGTGCGTCTGCAGGCACGCATTGGCCGCTTCCCAGCTTGCCTTGGCGGCCAGGTACTTGGCCATGTTGGCCTCGACCCCGGCGTTCTGGCGCGCGTCGATCTTCTCGCAGGCGCGCCAGCGCATCAGGTTCGCGGCCTCCAGCTCGATGAACGATTCGGCGAGCGGAAACTGGATGCCCTGGTTCTGCCCGATCGGGCGACCGAACACCTTGCGCTCGCTCGCGTAGTCGCGCGCTTTCTCGAGGAACCAGTAGCCATCGCCGATGCACTCGGCCGCGATCAGCGTGCGCTCGGCGTTCAGGCCGTCGAAGATCACCTTCAACCCCTTGCCTTCGGTGCCGAGCAGCGCGTCTTCCGGCAGCTCCAGGTTGTCGAAGAACAGCTCGTTGGTCTCGTGGTTGACCATGTTGAGGATCGGGCGCACGGTGAGGCCGTTGCCGATCGCCTTGTCCAGTTCGACGATGAAGCACGACAGCCCGTCGCTCTTCTTCTGCACCTGGTCGAGCGGCGTGGTGCGAGCGAGCAGGATCAGCAGGTCGCTGTGCTGGACCCGCGAGATCCACACCTTCTGGCCGTTGATGACCCAGCGGCCGTCCTTCTTCACGGCCGTGGTCTTGAGCTTGGTGGTGTCGCTGCCGGTGGTGGGCTCGGTCACGCCCATCGACTGCACGCGCAGTTCGCCCGCCGCGATGCGCGGCAGGTAGCGCTGCTTCTGCGCTTCGGTGCCGCTGAACACGATGGTGTTCATCACGTACATCTGGCCGTGGCACGCGCCCGAATTGCCGCCGGAGCGGTTGATCTCTTCCATGATGACCGACGCCTCGGCCATCGACAGGCCCGGGCCGCCGTATTCCTGCGGAATCAGCGCGGCCAGCCAGCCGGCCTGCGTAAGGGCGGTGACGAACGCTTCGGGATAGCCGCGCGCCTCGTCGATCTTGCGGTGGTATTCGGCCGGATACTGATTGCACAGGCCGCGTACCGCGTCGCGGATTTCCTGGTACTGGTCGGGGGCGGAGAAAACGGAGGCGCTCATGAATCGTGTCTCGTCATTGGCATGGGTTGAGTCCATAATAAGTTTTGATGGATTTCTTAAACAATAGAATTTTCTGATCGTCGAATCAGTTTTTGGCATCGAGGTATCCGCGATGGATCTCAAGCAACTGCGCGCCTTCGTCACCGTGGCCGAAACGGGCAACGTCACCCGGGCGTCGAGCCTGTTGAATCTCGTGCAGCCGGCCGTGTCGCGCCAGCTGCGCCTGCTCGAGGAGGACATGGGGACGGAACTGTTCGACCGCAGCCGGCACGGCATGCAGCTCACGCCGTCGGGCAAGACGATGCTCGAATACGCGCGCCGCATCCTCAACGAGGTGGCGCGGGCCAAGGCCGAGATCCAGCCGACCGAGGGGCCGGTGGCGGGCATCGTGAGCATCGGGCTGCTGGCCAGCACGTCGGATCTGCTGGCCACGCGTCTCGCGGGCGAGGTGGCGCGGCGCTACCCGCACATCCGCCTGCGGCTCACGATCGGCTATGCGGGCCACCTGCAGGACTGGCTCGAAGCGGGGGATGTCGACGCGGCGCTGCTGTACGGGCAGAAGGAGACGCCCGCGCTGCACGTGAAGGCGTTGATCGACGAGAGTCTGTGGGCCGTCGCGGCGCCGTCGGCCGGGCTGTCGCGCAAGCGGCCGCTGTCGCTCGAGCGGGTCGCGCGCGAGCCGTTCATCCTGCCTTCCGCGCCGCAGGGC
>NZ_JAAGPG010000490.1:0-237 GCF_017104665.1 Burkholderia sp. Se-20378
GGTAGTGGTGTGTGTCGAGGCGTGTTGGGGCGGAGTGGCGAGAGGGCGCGGGGTGTGAGTGTGGGGAGGTGGAGGGTTGGTCGGGGGTACATGTGTTGTGCATGGCGGGGGTGTGGTGGGCTGTGTGGAGTAAGGAGAGGTGGGTAGTATGTTGGTTGACTGCTGCGCGTTTGTTTGGTTGTGATGGTGGTGGCGAGTGGCTGTGGTGTGAGGTGGCGGTGGAGTGTGTTTTTTTTT
>NZ_JAAGPG010000491.1:0-5763 GCF_017104665.1 Burkholderia sp. Se-20378
TATCGGGGAATGCGGAGGATCCCCGGTGCTTGAGCGCCGCTCCGTTGGCGTATTCAGGGGCGTTGTTCGCACCGCTCGTGCATTCGGGCGGCGGCTGGCGTTGTGGTCGGGGGATTTGTGCCACGATGTCCCGCATCGGGAAAACCGGGAGGCGGAGAGATGCGCGAAGTGCGTTGGGCGTCGCTCGAAGGCGACGGGGTCGAACATCTGACGTTCGACCGGAGCGGCGGCGGGATCGTCGTCGAAAGCGCGGTGGTCGGCCAGCGGTACGGCCGTGCGTACGGGCTCGCGTATCGCGTTGAATGCGACGCGCACTGGCGCGTGACCTGTGCGGTGCTCAAGGTGATGGGCGGCGGCACGCTCGAATTGCGCAGTGACTGCGCCGGCCATTGGCACGACGGCTCGGGCCGCGCACTGCCGGTTCTCGACGGCTGCATCGACATCGACATCGCGGCGACGCCGTTCACGAATTCGCTGCCGATCGGCCGTCTCGGGCTCGCGCGCGGCGAGCGGCGGCCGATCGACGTCGCGTACATCTCGACGCCGGACCTGAAGGTCACGCCGGTCAAGCAGGCCTATGCGTGCCTCGAGCCGGGCCGGCGCTACCGCTATGAAGGAATCTTCCGCGACTTCACGGCCGAGATGGAGATCGACGACGACGGGCTCGTCGTCGATTACGAGACGCTGTTCAGGCGCCTGCCGGCGCCCGCGGTACGCTGAACCCTGGCCGCGGCCGGGGCGAGCGCCGGCCGCTCCTGCGCGGACGCGAAGCGGTCGATCCGCGACGCGATCATGTCGGGATGACGCAGCACGATCCAGTGCGTGCCGTCGATTTCCTCGCGCACGTGGTCGCCGAGCCAGCGGTCGAGGTCGACCGACATCTCGGGCGTCACGTAGCGGTCGCGCACCGGTACCAGGATCTGCACGGGCGCCTGCGCGTACCGTTCACGCGGTTTGCGTGCCCGCGCGATGAAGTTCGCGCGGTACAGCTGCAGGCCGTTCAGCGCGTTCTTCAGTTGCACGGGATCGCGCTCGGCCCGCACGCGCTCGGTGAGCTGCAGCCAGCGCGGCCACAATGCCGCACCGCCGAGCCGCCACACCAGCGACGGCACGAGCGGCAGGTGGAAGAACGCGATGTACCACGACTTCAGGCTCTGCTTGAGCCGCATCTTCGCGCGGAACACGTGATCGAGGCACGGGCCCGAGATCGACGTGTACGACGCGATCCGGCCGCGGAACGCGGGGTCGGTCACGGCCTCCCAGCACTGGATCGACCCCCAGTCGTGGCCGACGAGATGGAACGGCCGGCCGCCGCAGGTTGCGTCGGCCACCGCTTTCAGGTCGGCGGCGAGCCGTTCGAGCGTGTAGTCGGCGCGGCGGCGCGGCGCATCGGACGCACCGGCGCCGCGCACGTCGTACGCGATCACACGGTAGCGCTTCGCGAGCCGCGCGCGGATCGGCGCCCACACGGCCGCCGAATCCGGGTAGCCGTGCACGAGGATCAGCGGCGGGGCGCGACGCGACCCGCTTACGTAGACGGCGAGTTTCACGTCGCCGGACTGGACGGTCAGCATCTCGTGGGCGCGCGACATGGCGTCATGCCTGCGGAACCGGGTGCAGCGGCACGCGGCGCGGGGCGGCTTGCGCGGCGTAGCGCGCGTTGGTCGCGTCGATGTTCTCGAGCAGCGTGTCGAGCCCCTGCAGGTACTGATGGTTGTCGTGGTCCCACGGGTGGAAGCCCGGGCGGAAGTAGTCGAGCCATTCGCGCGCGATGCTCGGGAACACGCCGTGCTTCGGGCTGTACAGATACTTCACGAGGCGCCACATGCCGCCGAACTTGCCGTGCTCGCGACGGTGCGCACGCATCAGGCGCACGTGGAAGTCGAACACGATGGTCCAGAAGAACACGGTCGTCGTCAGCATCGTGCCCGTGCGCAGCAGGTAGCTGCCGAGGCCCGGCTTCATCACGGTGGTCCATACGTCGTACGACACCGCCTTGTGCTCGGTTTCCTCCATCGCATGCCACATCCACATCTGCTGGTAGCCTTCGACCGAGCCGTCGATGCGGTGCTCGTGGCCCGACAGCAGCTGGTTCGCGAGGATCGCCGTGTAGTGCTCGAGCGCGATCGTGATCGCGAGCTGCATCGAATGCGGCAGCACCTTCTTGAACCAGCCGAGGATCGTCCACAGGCGCTTGTCGAGCTTGTGCGCGGGCAGGCCGGACGACTGCAGCAGGTCGTTGTATTCGATGTGCTCGCGCGTGTGCATCGCTTCCTGGCCGATGAAGCCGAGCACCTGCTTCTTCAGTTCGGGGTCCTCGATCTGGTCGCGGTAGTTGCGCACCGAATCCATGAAGAAGCGTTCGCCGGCCGGGAACAGCAGCGACAGCGCGTTCATGAAGTGCGTGACGGGCACGCCCTGCACGTGCCAGTCGCGCGCGCGTTCGGGGGGCAGCGCGAAACGGATGTCGCGCCGCACGGGCATCATGTTCGGGGTCATCATGATTGTTCTCCTCCCTGGTTGCCTGCATTGTTGTAGGTGGCGTGCAGCGGCGCGGCCGCCGGCGTGCCGCGTGCGGCGCGGCGGGCCTTCGCGGCCTCGCGGCGCGTTGCGAGCACGACGAGCGCCTGGTACGCGGACGGCAGGATGCGCGCCATCCAGTCCGCACCCTTCGCGTCGCGGCCGATCAGCACGCGGCGCTTGTTCTTGCGCACGCCGGCGAGGATCGTGCGCGCGGCGTCGTCGGCGGTCGTGATGAAGAACTTCTCGAAGCTGTCCTTGCCTTGCTGTTCGCTCTCGACGATGAAGCCGACCATGTTCTTCGCGACACGGCTCGATTGCGCGATGTTCGTGCGGATGCCGCCCGGATGCACGCAGGTCGCCGACACGCCGCACTTCATCATGTCGAGTTCCTGGCGCAGCGATTCGGTGAAGCCGCGCACCGCGAACTTGGTCGCGTTGTAGCCGCTCATGCCCGGCTGCGCGAAGATCCCGAAGATGCTCGACGTGTTGATCACGTGGCCGTCGCCCGATGCCTTCAGGTGCGGCATGAATGCCTTCGTGCCGTGCACGACGCCCCAGAAGTTGATGTTCACGATCCACTCGAGATCGCTGTATTCCATCCCTTCGATCGTGCTCGACAGCGCGACGCCCGCGTTGTTGAAGATCAGGTTGACCTTGCCGTGCTCTTTCGCGGTGTCGTCGGCCCACGCGAACATCGCGTCGCGGTCGCCGACATCCAGCACGCGCGTCGACACGCGCACGTTCGGCGCGATCGTGCGGACGATCCGCTCGGTTTCGGCGAGGCCGACGGCGTTCTTGTCGGCGAGCGATACGTGGCAGCCGGCCTGCGCGAGCTGGATCGCGAGCGAGCGGCCCATGCCCGAGCCGGCGCCCGTGATCGCGGCGACCTTGTTGGCGAAATCTCTCATGTCGGTGGCTCCTTGTCTGGCTCAGGCCGCTTCGGCGGACGTGGAAGTCGAAGCGGAAGCGGCGGGCGCGGCGGCGGGCCGCGCGGTCGTGTCGTGTTGCGGCGCGCGATACGCGTGGTAGTCGGCGATCGAGAAGTGCGCGGTCGCCTGGCGGAAGCGCCACGTGAAGCCCGGCCACAGCGTCGTGTTCTTGCCGGTGCGCGGATCGAGGTACCAGCTCTTGCAGCCGCCCGTCGACCAGATCGCCTTCTTGAGCCGGCCCTGCAGGTCGCTGTTGAACTGCGCCTCGACGAGCGGGCGCACCTCAAGCGCATCCGCACGTTCGCGACGCATCGCCTGCAGTGCGCCGAGGATGTACTCGATCTGCGACTCGATCATGAACACCATCGAGTTGTGGCCGAGGCCCGTGTTCGGGCCGACGATCATGAAGAAGTTCGGGTAGCCGGGCAGCGTCGAGCCGAGGTACGCGTGCGCGCCGTCGCGCCATGCGTCGACGATGTCGAGCCCGCCGCGGCCGATGATCGCGCCGCGCGGATACGGATCGGCCACCTGGAAGCCGGTGCCGTAGATCAGGCAGTCGACTTCATGGCGCTGGCCGTCGGTCGTCACGACCGCGTCGGCTTCGATGTGGTCGATGCCGGTCGTGATCACGTCGACGTTCTTGCGCGACAGCGCCGGGTAGTAGTCGTTCGAGATCAGCACGCGCTTGCAGCCGAGCGTGTAGTTCGGCGTGACGGTCTTGCGCAGCTCCGGATCGGGAATCTGCTTGCGGATGTGGCGCAGCGCGAGCTTCTGCACGTTCTTCATCAGCGACGGATGGATCGCGAAGCCGAGCACGCGCGATTCGAGCATCCAGTAGATGCTGCTGCGCACGGCCTTCTGCGTGAACGGCAGCGTGCGGAACAGCCATTTCTCGAGCCCGGTCAGGTTGCGGTCGGGCTTCGGCATGATCCACGGCGGCGTGCGCTGGAACAGTGCGAGTTCCTTCACGCGCGGCGCGATCTGCGGCACGAACTGGATCGCGCTCGCGCCGGTGCCGATCACCGCGACGCGCTTGCCTTCGAGCGCATAGTCGTGATCCCAGTTCTGGGAGTGGAACGCGCGGCCCTTGAAGTTCTCGACGCCAGGAATCGACGGCAGCGCGGCCCGCGACAGCCCGCCCATCCCCGACACCAGCACGCGCGCCGACAGCCGCTTGCCGTTCGCGAACGTGAGGCGCCAGCGTTGCGCGGCCTCGTCGTACTCGGCGCGCTGCAGTTCGTGGTTCAGGCGCAGGTGCGCGCCGATCCCGAAGCGCTGCACGCAGTCTTCCAGATAGGCGCGGATCTCCGGCTGCGGCGCGAACATGCGCGTCCAGCGCGGGTTCGGCGCGAACGAGAACGAATAGACGTGCGATTGCACGTCGCATGCACACCCGGGGTAATGATTGTCGCGCCACGTGCCGCCGACCGACGCGGCCTTCTCGAGGACGACGAAGTCGGTCACGCCTGTTTGCCGCAGGCGGATTGCCATCCCGAGGCCGGCGAAGCCGGTGCCGATGATGGCGATGTCGATGGTTTCGTCCAGGCCGTCGTGGCCGGGCGGACCGAAAGGCAACGTGCGAGCATTCATCCGGGTGTCTCCGATTTGGCTCATTTTCGAATGTTACATTGTTTGATGTAACGATAGTGGGTGAACCCGGAAACCGCAAGAGGCTAGAAGCGGCGCTCTAAGGGCCGGAAGCCAGACGGGAAAAGGCTGAGCGGGGTTTGGAACGGGCCGGTTTCCGCATCGCGGGATACGCGGAAAGGGCCGTCGACAGGGCGAGAGAGGGAGCAGGCGAGACCGCCGGCGCGCGGCGGTCTGTTTGAAACAGTATCAGGGACGGATCGATCGGGCCGCCGTCTCATGGAAAACCCCGGCCACGATCGTGACCTGCGCGAGCGCATAGAGGCCCCAGATCAGGTAGTCGATGCCCGGAAAGCCGCCGAGGAAGCGGCCGACGCCGATCAGCGTATCGGAGCCGACGAAGATCAGGCTGCCGATGGCCACCAGCGGGCCGCGCGTGCGTGCGGCGAGCGCGAAGCTTGCCATCACGCACAGCACGAGCATGTAGACGGCGACCGGTGCAAGCAACTCGCCGAGGTGCGGGAAGAACGCCGCGTAGAACGCCGGCGCGGCGATCCACAGCCCGATGAGTGCGACGATGCGCCAGCCGTGCGGCCGGGCGCGCCAGCGCATGAAGATCGCGCAATAGCACACGTGCGTGAGCAGGAATGCGCCGAGGCCGAGGACGAACGACAGCGGCCAGTCGGGCAGTGCGAGCAGCACGTCGCCGAGCACGGCCGTCACG
>NZ_JAAGPG010000492.1:0-246 GCF_017104665.1 Burkholderia sp. Se-20378
TACCCGTAGCATTAAAAAAAAAAAAAAAAAAAAACACAGACAACATATCAGATACAGAATCACCAAATACAAATCCTACGAAGAATAACGACACATACGACACACGAGAAGGACAGTTGTGTCAACTCGACAATCGATACCACACGTACAAGGCACACACGACCGAACTGACACTATATGAGCCAGCTGCACCAAAGCAGTACACCACGAGATGACGAGCTCCAACGCAATGTACACTGACGCAAA
>NZ_JAAGPG010000046.1:0-239 GCF_017104665.1 Burkholderia sp. Se-20378
TCCTCGTCGCTGAGTGGATTTATCTAATGTGACTGTGCTTGGTCACACGCATCGTTGACACGTGCGCTGTTGATGACATGTCACGACGTGACGCACTGTTGTGCCATTGGACAGTCTCTCGTGTATAGGCCCACCGTGTGCATTCATAGTGTTATGAGGAATGGTTGAGATGCTCTTTGGTTGTGTCGATATTGGAATGTCTGTTTGTTTTTTTTTTTTTTTTTTTTTTTTTTAATGAA